>JAQUOO010000088.1 GCA_028717055.1 Candidatus Omnitrophota bacterium
ATTTTGGATTTTGAATTTTGTCATTTGTAATTACATTTTCTACTTTCAACCTTACTTTTTAACCATCACTCACTACTCTTTTTCAGGTCCCTATTACCACCGGCTCTAAAATATGCCTTAGCATCGCTACCGCGGACAAAACCGCAAGAAAACTGGTTTTGGGATTATCCGGATGCAGGACATTCTCCGTGCGGGTAAAAATATTTGCCGCCGGAGACACTACCCTGACTTCATGCGTATTCCGGCTAATTCCAGGAGAAGCAATGATTTTTACCAGCGTTTTACTTTCCCCTACTCCTGCCAGGCTTAAAACGGCGGCAACGTTTATATTTTGAGGAAAATATTTAACCGCATCCCTGGCCTTACCGGAAAACAACACGGTTTCTTTCTTAATTTTATCCAAATTTATTCCTTTGCTTGCAATATATTTTACGCCTTTGAAAGAAAGTGGATTCTTGGTAGTAGTAAGAATTACCTTGTCAATCCTACCGGCATGCGCGGCCTTTACCGCATCAATCCCGGAGATGGCGCCGCTTGGAATATACACCCTTGAATTATTCTTTCCGGCTAAAACCCTTAATTGCCTTAGCCGCCCAGATACTCCGCCTACACTCATAAGCATAACATCCTTACCTCTGGACAAAGCCGCTCTGGCAATATTCCAAGAGACTTTTGCCGAAGCCGCTTCGATTACCAATTCGGATTCCCGGATAATCCGCCCCAAGCTCTCCACTGCCAAACCCGGCCTTGCGGACAATTTCCTGGATAAAATTTCGGCCTTATGCTTATCCAAATCATAAAGACCGCAAAGCTTGGCCTCTTTGGCAAAATCTTTCACAATTGCCTTTGCCAAAGAGCTACCTATCGCTCCGCAGCCTACTATTCCGATTATCTTTTTTTTCATTTTTAAACTATTTTCCCACAAACAATTTTGCCTTCTTTATCGTATCCTTTAAAATCGCATTATCCGGCTCCAGCAATAAAGCCTCCTGCCAATAATAAACCGCTGATTTCAAATCTCCCTGAATCGAATAAATATTTCCCAGATTCAACAAAGCTTCTTTTGAACCCGGATCAATTTCTAATGCCTGAAGAAAACATTTTTGGGCAGCGCTGAACAAGTTTTGCGAAACATAAGCAATACCCAGCTTAACGGAATAATCGCTCCTGGCAGGATTCAAATCTACAGCTTTAGACAAGTAACAAATTGCCTCATTATATTGTTGTTTATCCAAATAATACAATCCTAGATTAGCATAAGTTAAATGTAAATTCTTGTTCAATTTCAAAGCCGCAAGAAAAGCCTGAAACGCCTTTTCGTTCTCTTTGCGGCTTCCATAAATTGCGCCTATATTATTCAACGCAATCGGGTCAGCTTTCAACTCATACGCACGGTTGTACATCTTGAGCGCCAAATCCGGGTTGCCTTTCTTATAATAGAAATCTCCCATTCCCCTGGCCTCTGCCGGATCCTGTTCCAACACCCTGATAAATTCTCTCTGCGCCAGCGGATAATCCCCCGATTTCATATAAGCATAAGCAAGATTCAGCCTTAAATCATTGGCGCGCGGCGAAAAACGCAACGCGTTTTCAAAAAGAATCTGATTGTTTTCCCAAAATCTGTTGTTATAGATTGATAATGTTATCCAGGAAAAAGATATAGCCAGGAGTATGGCAATAAAAACGGCTCTATGCTTATCAAACAACCTAAGCAATAAGCAAGCCGCTATAAGGAAGAATCCGGCAGACGGCAAATAAAGCCATAATTCCGACATAAACGCTCCAGAAGGAGCTTTTATATACATAGCTTTAAAAACAAAGGCCAACAGGATAAGAAACCAGGCTGTCCCAAACCAAAAAATCTCTTTCTTCTTTATCAGGCTCCAAACAAACAGAAAAGCCAGCGCCAGGACCCCGGACATAACGAAGAAAACCTGCAAACCGGAAAATGAATCCAGAAAAGGCGTCAACCGGCCGACATGGAGATTTACCGGTATAATTAACAGATTTAAGTAACGCAATATAATATTGAAAAAATTAAGCAAATTAAGTCCGAAGCCTAAATCAAAACGGCCGTATCTGCTTATATCAAGAGAGGCATTTACTAGAAAGACCCTTATCAACAGGAATACGGATAAAATTAATAAAAACGGCCATATTCTTTTTATATAAACGGACACATGCTTATTGTATTTAATTACGCAAAGGATAAGCAGCGGAATGAACAAAAAGCCGGCATCTTTACATAGAAGACTCAAGGCAAAAAATATGAGCGCTAATATATACTGATACCCCTTCCCGAGTTTTATGTATAAAATATAAGAAATCACGCTCAAGAGCCCAAAAAACGAAAAAAGCAAATTGTCCCTGCATACAATCCAATCTACACAGGATGTCTGTATTGGATGAATCGTAAAAAAAATACCGGTCAAAAGAGCCAGTTTGAAATTACCGAAAAGCAGATTAACGAGAAAGAACAACAGGAAAGCGTTACAACAATGCAAAAGAATATTATCAAAATGATACCCGCGCTGGTTTAACCCCCAAAAACGGTACTCCAAGGCATGAGTCAACACCGGAAGAGGACGATAATACCTGGGGGCCTCTATGGTATTAGGAAAAATATCGCTTTTAAAAAGGCGCGGCCAATACTTAACGTGTTTAATAAAAACATTCCCTACGATTATATCCTCGTCGTCGTAAACAAACCCGTTTTTAATTGAATTGGAATATGAACAAAATCCTATCGCGCAAAATAGGACAAGGACCAAGGAATATACGAGAAATGGATTTTTACGCATCGACCAGCCTGTTATCTATCAACCTTGTTTTGCCAATCCATACAGCTAAAATAATAAGGCACTTTCCGGATATCTTCTTAAGCGGCTCCAGATTTTCAGGATCGACAATCGCAATATAATCTATCCTGGCAGCTTTATCTTTCAAAATAAGCCTGCGCATCCTATCGATAATCACGGATACATGTATCGCGCCATTACCGATTAGAAGTTCGGCCAGTTTCAACGATTTATGCAAAACCAGGGCGCTCTTTCTTTCCCGCGATTTTAAATAGATGTTTCGCGAGCTTAACGCCAACCCGTCTTCCTGACGGACAACCGGCATAACCTTTATTCTAACCGGAAAATTCAAATCCCCAGCCATCCGCTTGATTATAATTGCCTGCTGCGCATCTTTCTGGCCAAAATAAGCGTTATCAGGACGGATAATATTGAAAAATTTGGCAACTACGGTAGCAACCCCCCGAAAATGCCCGGGACGGCTTTTCCCGCAAAATACCCCGCTTAAGGTTTCAACATCTATATAGGTAGAAAAACCTTCTTTAAACATATCCTTTACCCCGGGATAAAAAACATAATCAACTCCTGCGCTTTTACAAAGCGACAAATCCCGCTTTAACGGACGAGGATACTTACTCAAATCCTCTTTTGGGCCAAACTGTGCAGGATTTACGAAAATACTAACCACAACCACATCGTTTTCTTCCCGGGCTTTACGAATCAGGCTTAAATGCCCTTCATGCAAAGCGCCCATAGTCGGGATAAAACCGATGGTTCTGCCTTTTAATTCCAGATTCTTCAAAGATTTCGATAAATTCAACGGTTTTTTAATTATTTTCATATTACTTCCGCTAACGGCTTGATTACAAAATCCCTGACAAACATTCGTGGATGCGGGACAATAAGATTCTTTTCCCTGATAATTTTGTCGCCATAGAGTAAAATATCCAAATCTATCACCCGGGGGCCGTTGCGCATGGACTTTACCCTCCCCATTTCTTTTTCGATTATTTTAATCTTTTTCAAGAGCTTTAAAGGCGAAAGAAGAGTGCTGATCTTAAGGCTGGCGTTTAAGAATTTCGGCTGGTTTCGCGGCCCTCCGACCGGGTCGGTTTCAATGATAGATGAATGCTTCAAAACTTTCGTATCTTTCAAAAGGTTTATCTTTCTTATAGCTTGTCCGATGTTTTTCCTCCTGTTTCCCAGGTTCGAACCCAAACTCAAATAGCAGATTACCATAAATTATCCGTATTTTCTTAACCTATCCAGAGCTTCTCTTATACGGTCCTTATCGACAGTAAGCGCCA
>JAQUOO010000089.1 GCA_028717055.1 Candidatus Omnitrophota bacterium
CCAGAGGTTCATTCCTCTGATTGGCCGCCTGAATGGAAATCTTCAGGTTATCAACTATATCCTTATGACCTACAAATTCCGCAAACTTACTGGGCCTTAAAGAAATATTTAATACCGCATCTTCCTCGGATTCGTTGCCATCAATTATATCCGGCGCCCCTCTAAGAAGCGCTTGCCTCTCCTCTATGCTCATAAGGTATAATGTTCTCCTTGTTCCTTACGATTTCAATCTCCTGGAATAGCTCGGATTGCCGGGCAGTAATTTCCTTCACTTTAATCAACTCCAGCACTGCCAAAAACATAACAATTATTTCCAGCTTATTCTTGGCGCGTCCAAAAAGCTCGGAAAGTTTTACCTGCGGCTTTACCAACAATAAATGAAGGATATTATGTGTCGCTTCCTCTACTGTAAATTTATCTTTGACTACTTCGTAAAAAACCTCTTTGGGGACATCCTTTAATGCCTGAGAAAAAGCATTGATTAAATCAAAAATGCTTGCTTCAAAATACACTTCCTTGTTTTTATCCTGATTTTTTTCAACCTCTGTTTTGGGGCGCCTAAATACCTCGCGCTGGCTGGCTTCTTTTTCCCGCAGTTGGCCGGCTATTTCCTTAAACCTTTCGTATTCAAGCAGTCGTTTGACCAATTCCTCGCGCGGGTCTTCTTTTTCCTCTTCGCTGGTTACCCCCTCTTCCGCAGGAAGCAGCATCTTGGATTTAATCTGCATAAGAGTAGCTGCCATCACTAAAAACTCCCCGGCTACATTCAAATCCAGCATCTGCATCAAGTTCAGATATTCCAGATATTGCTGCGTTACCTTAGCTATAGGAATATCGTAAATATTCAAGTGGTCCTTTTTGACTAAATATAAAAGCAAATCCAGGGGCCCCTCAAACATCTCTAATTTTATCTTATAATTCATAATTCAACTTGGTTATTTCTTTTACTTCGGCAAGGACCCTTGAGGATACGGCGATGGCTTTTTCATTTCCCCTCTTGAGTACCTTCTTTATTTCTTCTTTATCCTGCAATAAGTTTTTACGGCGGCAATGGAATGGTTTTAACTTATCTATTAAGGCACCGGATAATCTCTTTTTGCACTCAGTACATCCTATTTCAGCATTAGCGCACCACTTATACGCCTCTTCTTTTTTGTCCGTAACGAATGCGCAAAAATACGCGTAAACATTGCAGGTATCCGGATGCCCTTTATCCGCCAGCTTTATGCGCTTCGGGTCGGTAAACATAGTGGAAACTTTTTGTCGGATGGTCTCTTCGGAATCCGAAAGGTTTATCGTATTGTTATAGCTTTTACTCATTTTCCTTCCGTCAGTCCCCAATAGCCGCGGAACCTTGGTTAATATCGCATCCGGATAGGGAAATATATCTTTCTTATAAGTCAAGTTGAAGCGCCGGGCAATCTCGCGAGTAAGCTCTAAATGGGGAAGCTGGTCATCGCCTACGGGAACTTTATCCGCTTTATAAACCAGGATATCCGCCGCCTGAAGCACAGGATACCCCAGGAACCCATAGGTATTCAAATCCCTAGTCTTAATCTGGCGCATCTGTTCTTTATAGGTCGGGCAGCGCTCAAGCAGACCTAATGGAGTAAGGCAGGAAAATATCATATGTAAATCTAAATGGGCCCTTATTTCTGATTGAATGAATAAAGTGGATTTTTCCGGGTCAATCCCCGCAGCCAACCAATCCACCACATTATCGACGGCAAACTCAGCCATATTCTCCGTGTTTTCATATTCGCTCATCAAAGCATGCCAATCCGCGACCATGAAAAAACAGTCATATTCCTCCTGGAGCTTTACCCAATTATCCAAAGCTCCGGCCAAGTGGCCCAAGTGCAGCTTTCCCGTCGGACGCATCCCGCTTAATATTCTCTTTTTATCTGCTGCCAAGAAATCCTCCTAATTCAAAAACAATCCCCTCAGATAAATCCCAAGATCCAAGCTTACAATGACGAATGAAACTCCAAATTCCAAGTCCCAATTTTGGGCATTTAACCATTGCCTGCCTGCCGAACAAGCAGGAATTTTGTCATTTGTCATTAAACTTTTATAGCCTTCTGGCTGTTTTCTCTATATCGTAGGCTTCAATAATATCGCCTTCCATATATTGGTCAAACCCTGAAACATTCATTCCGCATTCAAAACCTTCGGCTACTTCGCGCACGTCATCCTTAAAACGTTTCAGGGAAGAAAGTTTCCCTTCAAAAATAACGCTGCCATTCCTCACCACATCAATCATGCAAGTGCGATTAAATTTACCTTTGGTAACAAAACATCCGGCGATAGTTCCGGCGCGAGATAATTTCAACACCTTTCTTATTTCCGCCCGGCCCAGAAAAACCTTCCTCAATTTCGGCTCCAACATGCCTTCAATTGCCGCTTTTACGTCATTTGCCAACTCATAAATGATATTATAGGTCTTTACATCCACGCCTTCCTTGTTCACCAATTCCCGGGCCAAATCATCCATAGCAACATTAAACCCCAGGATCAAAGCATCAGAAGCTACTGCCAGGATTACATCAGAATTGTTTATATTACCGACTCCGGCGTGTATTATATCCAGCTTTATCTCCGATACATTAAGTTTATTCAAAGTTTCCCTGATAGCTTCCAGCGATCCCTGAACATCCGCTTTGAGAATTACTTTTAGTTCTTTAATCTTACCTTCCAGGATCTGAGCGTGCAAATCTTCCAAGCTTATATGTTTAATGGTCTTTATCTGTTGTTGTTTTTCTTTTTCAGAGCGCGCTTCAGCTAGGTTCTTGGCCTGCTTTTCGTCAGCTATGGCAAAGAATTGTTCACCGGCGCTGGGAACTCCTGATATACCCAATACTTCCACCGGGACCGAAGGAAGCGCGGCTGTTACAGCCTGGCCATGGTCATTAAACATCGCGCGAATTTTGCCATAGAAATTCCCTACGATAATATTCTCGTTTAAATGCAGCGTGCCATTTTGAACCAATAAAGTCGCTACCGGACCCCGGCCTTTAGACATCTGGGCTTCAATCACTATGCCGCGGGCAAGCCGGTTAGGGTTGGATTTTAATTCCAGCATCTGCGCTTCCAGGATAATCATCTCCAATAAATTATCAATGCCTTCTCCTGTTTTTGCCGATACGGCAACAGTAATGGTTTTACCGCCCCAATCTTCCGGGTTTAAATCCAGTTTGGCCAATTGTTTTTTGACTAGATCAATATCCGCGCCGGCTTTATCGATTTTATTTATAGCCACGATTATGGAAACCCCGGCTGCCCGGGCGTGGTCAATTGCTTCTTGAGTCTGAGGCATTATACCGTCATCAGCTGCTACAACCAAAACAACTATATCCGTGATCTTGGCTCCGCGCGAACGCATAGCGGTAAAAGCTTCGTGACCCGGAGTATCCAAAAAAGTAATCTCGCCGTGGTCGATAACTACTCTATATGCCCCAATGTGCTGAGTAATCCCGCCGTGTTCGGATTCAGCAACCTTGGTTTTTCTTATGGCATCCAGAAGCGAGGTCTTTCCATGATCAACATGCCCCATAAATGTGACAATCGGGGAACGCCCTTTTAAATCCTTGGCCTCATCTTTAGCTTGATGCGCGCTTAAAGCAGCTTCCTCTTCGCCTAAAGCCTTCTTAATTTTACAGTGGTATTTTTCACAAATCTTGACGGTTGTTGCTTCGTCCAAAGCCTGATTTATTCCAACCATTATCCTCGCATCCAACAGGTTCTTGATGATAACGGATGGTTTTTCCTGCAGTTTGACTGCCAAATCCTTTACAGTAATAGGAAGCTCCAATTCCAACTCTTTAAACTCTGCAACTGTAACCACTGCTGGTGCGGCTGCAGGCGCAACCTTAATCTCGACCTTAGGCTCTATCTTTACCTCATGTTTAACAGGATGAACAACTGGTTTAGGATGCGGTTTAACTGCCGCTACCGGTTCAACATGAGGGACAATTTTAGGCTCTATCTTTGTAACAACGGGGGGCGCCTCAACAGGCTTTTTGACCTCATGATGCACTGTCGCC
>JAQUOO010000090.1 GCA_028717055.1 Candidatus Omnitrophota bacterium
CCCGTCTGGCTGTGCACTTTTTGGACAATTTGATTGATGTAAATAAATTTCCCATGCCGCAAATTGAGAAGGCAACCAAGGCTACGCGTAAAATCGGCTTAGGTGTTATGGGCTGGGCAAGCCTGCTTATCCGTTTGAATATACCTTATAATAGCGATGAGGCAGTTGCTTTAGCCGAAAAAGTGATGTCGTTTATCCTGAACGAAGCCGCTAAAAAATCCCTGGAATTAGGCAAAGCTAAAGGCACTTTCCCGGCATTTAAGGGAAGTATCTATGACAAAAAAGACGGCCCCGTTAAAATGCGCAATGCCACGCTTACGACAATCGCGCCAACCGGCACTATAAGCATAATTGCCGGGCCCTGTTCTTCGGGGATTGAGCCTTTATTTGCAATTTCTTATTACCGTAATGTTATGGATAACGATAAATTGGTTGAAGTTGAGCCTTTGTTTGAAGAAGTGGCCAAAGAAAGAGGTTTTTACAGCCGGGAATTGATGGAGAAGATAGCTGAAAACGGCTCGCTTGCCCATGTCGAAGGTGTTCCGGAAGATATCAAGAGAGTGTTTGTTACTTCGCATGATATAGCTCCAGAGTGGCATGTGCGGATGCAGGCGGCATTTCAAAAATATGTGCATAACGCTACCTCTAAAACAATAAATTTCCCGCATGAAGCAACTATCGAGGACGTCCGTAAAGCCTACCTATTGGCTTATCAATTGAATTGTAAAGGTATAACGGTTTACCGCGACAAATCGCGCGAAGAACAAGTGCTGAATATCGGCAGCTTTGATTCCAAGAAGGACGAGAAAGCTCTAACTGCGGCATTCGCGGATTTTAAGAAAGAAATCGCTCCCCGGCCGCGCCCGGAAGTGATTATTGGGACCACAACCAAGGTTTCTACCGGTTGCGGTAATCTTTATGTCACTATAAACGTTGACGAAGAAGGTAACCCATTTGAATTATTTACCCAGATGGGTAAAGCCGGCGGTTGCGCGGCAAGCCAGCTGGAAGCAATCGGCCGGTTGGTTTCTTTAGCTTTTCGCGCCGGAGTAGAAGTTAAATCCATTATGGAACAATTGCGCAATATCCGTTGTCCTTCGCCTTCCTGGGAAAAGGGCCAGCGGATTTTTTCTTGCGCTGACGCTATTGCCCGCGTGGTTGAAAGAAGATTGGTAAATAAAGCGGCAAATACAGCTTTAGAGACTACGCCTATCGCGATGAAGCATTCGCATAACGACGAGCCGGTTGTTTCTGAAACAAGCAAGGGGGACATTGTAGGAGTTTGCCCGGATTGCGGCGGCGCGCTTAGGCATGAAGAAGGCTGTATGAAATGCCATGCGTGTGGTTTCTCTAAATGTTAATATAATGTCAAAAGTTAAAAGTAAGAATGCAAAGCTAAAATTCAAAGGCAAAAGTATAATAACAAATGACAAAATTCAAAATCCAAAATAAATCTAAATGACAAATACCAAATGACAAAATTTCTGTTTTGATATTTGAATTTTAGATTTATTTTGGATTTTGTGCTTTGATATTTGACATTATCAGTTTTATCTTTTAACTTGTAGTTAACAGGTTGACCACCTTGGATTTTATCCCGTGAAGATTCATTTTCGAATCAAGGTTATCTATGAAGAAAATTGTTTACATAGTTCTGGATGGTTTAGGAGACTTGCCCTTAAAACAACTTAAGGACAAGACTCCCCTTGAGGCCGCGCTTACTCCGAATATGGATAGGCTTGCGCAAAAAGGTAAAACTGGAATAGCTTATCCGGCAGGCAAGGGTATCGCTCCGGAGTCGGATATCGCGGTGATAAGTTTGCTTGGTTATGACGCGCATAAATATTATACCGGCCGCGGCCCCCTAGAGTCTTTTGCCGAAGGGGTAGCCGTAAATGACGGAGATGTGGCTTTTAGAGTGAATTTTGCCACGGTTGGCGAAGACGGGAAAACAATTAAAGACAGGCGCGTGGGGAGGAATCTGGCTACCGAAGAAGCGGCACTTCTAGCTAAAGAAATCAATTCTAAAGTTACGCTTTCCAGCGCGACTTTCGAATTCAAAAGCACGATTGGCCATCGCGGTATCCTGGTAATCAGGGGTATGCATCAAAAATTATCCGGATGGATTACCAACACTGACCCGGCTTACGACCGCGAGGGCGTATTTGGAGTAGCTAAAGAGGAATTCGAGAATATAGTTGTTCTTTCGGCTCCTATGCCCGGATATGAGAATTCTCTTGAAGCCCAAGAAGCCTCCAGGCTCCTTAACGAGTTTACCGAAAAATCAATGAAGGTGCTCAACGAGGCGGCGGTAAACAAAAAGAGAATCAGCGAAGGAAAAATGCCGGGGAATTTGATTCTTGCCCGGGATGCCGGAGACCACTTACCGAAATTCCCCCCGATTTCAAGCGTATTTAATTTAAAATTTGGCTCATTTGTCCAGATGCCGGTAGAGAAAGGGATCGCGCTTTTAACCGGGATCGATATCATTGATGTTCCGCAGTCAACCGGCCACCTCGATGTGGACTATCCTATTTGGGCTAAAATCGCCCTGGATTCAATTTCCAAATATGATGGAATTTATGTTCATATAAAAGGCCCGGATGAACCGGCTCACGACGGAGATTTCCAGAAGAAAAAAGAAAGCATAGAGGCAATCGATAAATATTTCTTCCCCAGCCTTTTAGGCAAATTGGACCTTTCCGATACCATAATTGCCGTAACCGCAGATCACTCTACTGCTTGTGCCGTAAAAGCTCATACAGCTGATCCTGTCCCGCTTCTTGTTTGCGGCGGAAGCATCAAGCCCGACGGTTCGATGAGTTTTTCCGAGAAAGCCAGCCGTCTCGGTTCTATCGGAGAGCTGCTCGGCCGTCAGATTCTACCTTATCTTGTAAAGCTCGCCAAAGAATAGTATAATAAAAAAGTAAAAATTGCAGATGACGAAGTTTGAAATTCAAAATAAGCTCAAATGGCGGATTCCTGATGCCAAAACCCCGGTTTTGATATTTGACATTCCGGGTTTATTTTGGGCTTTGAGTTCTTAATATGCCTAATTACGAAATAATAATTATTGGCGCGGGGCATGCGGGCATTGAAGCTGCGCTGGCTGCAAGCAGGCTGGGCTGTAAAACGCTTATGTTGGCTATGGATATTGATTCTATAGGCAGAATGAGTTGTAATCCGGCAATCGGCGGTGTAGGCAAGGGCCAGCTGGTCAAAGAGATTGATGCTTTGGGCGGCCAAATGGGTATGGCAGCAGATGCCTGTGGAATACAGTTCAGGATACTTAATGCTTCCAAGGGTGAGGCGGTCCAATCTTCGCGCGCTCAAATCGATATGGATAGGTATAGCCGATACATGAAAGACCTGGTTATGCGTACGCCTAATCTTGAAATTAAACAAGCAGAAGTCAAAAAATTGATTATTGAAAATGGAAGCTTAAAAGGAGTTTTTATCTCAGAAGATGAAGAGTTTAGGGCTAAAGCTGTTGTAATTGCCCCTGGAACCTTTATTGACGGTTTGATCCATGTCGGCCTTAAACATATTAGCGGAGGCCGTATCAATGAGCCGGCTGCAATCGGATTAGGCGGTAACTTAATGTCTTTAGGGTTTAACCTTTTAAGGTTTAAAACTGGCACTTGCGCGCGTTTGGATAAAGAATCAATCGATTATGAAAGACTGATTATTCAGAGCGGCGATAATCCTCCGAAGCCTTTTTCATTTTGGGGCTCGAAAATAATCCAGAAGCAGGTTTCCTGCCATCTAACCTATACTAATAAGAAAACGCATAAAATAATATCGGATAATCTGGATCGTTCTCCGCTTTACGCAGGATTGATTAAGGCAACAGGCGTGCGTTATTGTCCTTCTATAGAAGATAAGGTTGTGAAATTTGCAGATAGAGGGCGGCACCAGGTGTTTTTGGAACCGCAGGGATTGGATTCGCG
>JAQUOO010000091.1 GCA_028717055.1 Candidatus Omnitrophota bacterium
TTTGGCTAAGATACTTGGCAAGCCGATGATCCAGCTGGTCTATGAAAAGGCAAAACAGGCGAGGTTGCTGGACGATGTAATCATCGCCTGCGACCATGAACTGGTTGCCGGAGCTGCCCGGGAATTCGGAGCCAAAGTAGTCTTTACTGCCAAGGCGCATCCTTGCGGAACAGACAGAATCAGCGAGGTAGTCAATCCTTTAGACGTAAAGATAGTGGTGAACATCCAGGGTGATGAGCCGCTGATTCATCCCAGTATGATCGATAGCGTGGCGGAAGCGCTTTTGAATAATAAAGACCTGAATATGGCTACGCTGATGAAGAGAATAGAGGATCCGGCTTTAATCAATGATCCGAATGTAGTCAAGGTCGTAGTGGATAAGAATAATTTTGCGCTTTATTTCTCGCGCGCAGCTATCCCGCATTTTGCGTTTAACTCCGGAGTTGCCAAGCCCGTTTATTTTAAACATATCGGCCTCTATGGTTACACCAAAGACTTCCTTTTTACTTACAAGAACCTGCCGGTTTCCAATTTGGAAAAGACCGAGCGCCTTGAGCAGTTAAGGGTGCTTGAAGAAGGTTTCCGCATTAAGGTTATTGAAACTAAGTTTGATACAGTAGGCGTAGATACGCCGGATGATTTAATTAAGGTCGAAGAATATCTTAGAAAAGCCTGCTTGCCGCCTGCTTGACGGCAGCCAGGACAGACAGGGATAAAAATATAATGCGCCAGATCATAGTAAAAAATATTAAAGTTGGCAATAAGAATCCTATAGTGCTTATTGCCGGGCCTTGCGTGATCGAATCTCAGGCGTTTGTTCTTGATACCGCTAAGAGAATAAAAGATATTACTCATAAGCTTGGCATTCCCTTCATATTTAAATCCAGTTTTGATAAGGCCAACCGGATGTCGGTGGATTCTTTTCGCGGGCCCGGAATAAAAAAAGGTTTAGAGGTTCTGAATAAAGTTAAACAGCAGCTCAAGCTGCCTATATTAAGCGATGTGCATTGCGCTAAAGACATGGATGAGGCGGCAAAAGTCTTGGATGTAATCCAGATTCCCGCATTTTTATGCCGGCAAACCGATATAGTGATGGCCGCAGCAAGAACCGGCAAGGTAGTCAATATTAAAAAAGGGCAGTTCCTTGCCCCCTGGAATATTCTGCCGATCATTAAGAAAGTTGAGTCTGCGGGAAACAGGAATATCCTGGTTACTGAGCGGGGAGTTAGTTTTGGCTATAATAATTTAGTCTCGGATTTTAGGGCGTTACAGATTATGGCCGGATTTGGTTATCCGGTGATTTATGACGCGACCCACAGCATTCAGATTCCCGGAGGCAAAGGTTCGTCTTCCGGGGGAGAGCGTGAGTTTGTAGAAGGCTTATCCCGCGCAGCAGTTGCCTTTGGCTGCGACGGTTTATTTTTGGAAGTGCATCCGGATCCGGATAAAGCGCCTTGCGACGGCCCGAACATGATTAATTTAAAACAATTGGAAAAGCTCTTAAAACAGATTAAGAAAATAGAAATTGCAATGATGAGCAGGTAAAGGCAGGGATTTTTTCCCCCACTTAGTTTAATTAAAAAGGCATAAAAATGAAAATAAATGTAGCCAAAAGAGCAAAAGAGGTTTTGGATATCGAAGCCGGCGCGATCAGGGATTTAAAAACGCGTATTAATAATGATTTCAAGAGCGCCGTAAATTTGATTTATAAAACAAAGGCCAGGGTTATAGTAAGCGGCATGGGTAAAACCGGCATCATCGCCCAGAAATTTTCCGCCACCCTTGCTTCCACCGGGACTCCGAGCCTGTTTTTGCATACCGCTGAAGCAATCCATGGGGATTTGGGCAAGGTTACCGCGGATGATGTAGTGATTGTGCTTTCCAATAGCGGCTCTACGGAAGAAATGAAGCAGTTTTTGCCCTTGTTGAAAAAGATAGGCTGTAAAGTGATTGCCCTTACCGGAAACACCAAATCCATTTTGGCAAAATATAGCAATATAGTTTTGGATGTTTCAGTAAAAAAGGAGGCTTGTCCTTTAGGCTTAGCGCCGACAGCTTCGACCACCGCGGCTTTAGCCATGGCAGATGCTTTGGCCATATGCTTACTGGAGCTAAAAAATTTCCAAGAAAAGGACTTTGCTTTTTTTCACCCCGGAGGGGCTTTGGGAAGGCGCCTGCTTTTAAGAGTAGAAGATATTATGCGTTTGGGGCGCTCCAATCCTATTGTTAGAGAAGAAGAAAAAGTAGCGCAGGTTCTCCTTAAGATTACCCAGGCGCGCGCGGGTTCCGCTACGGTCGTGGATAAACAGGGAAAATTAAAAGGTATTTTTACCGATGGAGATTTACGCCGGCATCTCGGGACAGACGATAAGCTGTCTTTGCGTAAAATCAAGGAAGTAATGACTAAGAACCCGACGGTTGTTTATCGGGAAATGCTGGCAGCCGAAGCAATGCGGATATTGCAGGAAAAAAGAGTTGATGAGCTTCCTGTAGTGGATAAAAATAATCGTCCTGTGGGTTTACTTGATGTGCAGGACCTTCTAAAGGCAGGATTGGTATAAAATGTCCAGTGATACATTTAAGCAAGAGTTGGTTGAACGCGCCAATAAGATAAAAGTCCTTCTGCTTGATGTCGACGGAGTTTTAACGGACGGTAGGATGATTTATGATTCCAAGGGGAGGGACTCGAAGTTTTTTGATGTCCACGATGGTTTAGGGGTTTATGTATTGAGTAAAGCCGGGATAAAAACAGTTATCGTTACCGCTAAAAGTTCAAAGGCTATTATACCCAGGGCTAAGGATATGCGGGTGACCGAAGTTTACGCCGATGTTTCTCCCAAGAGCGCGATATTGGGAAAGATTATGAAGAAATATAATGTAACTTGCGAAGAAGTTTGTTTTGTAGGAGATGATTTGGTAGATTTGGGTTTGATGAAGATCGTGGGTTTGCCAATTGCGGTATTTAATGCCTGCCCTGAAATAAAACAGGCTGCCAGTTACATTACCGTCAGGCATGGCGGAAGGGGAGCTGTGCGCGAGATTGCCGAGTTAATACTCAAGTCGCAGGGTAAATGGGAAGAGATTATCAGATTTTATGAATCTTAGGGAAGGTTGTTTGTCCTTTATACTGGTTTTTTTGCTCTGCGCGCCTGTTTTTGCCGATACTGTCGAGAGCCAGGAATCCGATCAGCAGATTAACGGTTTTTCCCTCGCTGGTTACGGAGATAAGGGTAAAAAAAGCTGGGATCTTTCCGGCAAGTCAGCGGATATATTCACGGAAGAAGTCAGATTAAAAGACGTAGACGGTAATTTATACGGCAAAGATGAAAATGTAAACCTTACGGCTAAAACCGGAAATTTCAACAAGAAAGACGGCAAGGTGCATTTGGAAAAGGACGTGGTTATTACTACATCCAAGGGAGCCAAGCTCACTACCGATTCCATGGATTGGGATAGGAACAAGCAGTTGGTAACTACCAAAGATAAGGTCAATATAGCCAGAGACAATATGAATATCGTCGGCACCGGCGCCAACGGCCAGATGAACCTAAAAAAACTGGCGTTGAACAAAGATATTAAGGTGGATATAAATCCGACGGCAAAAACAGCATCTAGGCCCGAAGACTTGGAGATAAAAGAAAAGATTACCATTACCTGTGATGGTTCGCTGGAAATAGATTATGAAAAGAATATCGCTACGTTTAGCAAGAATGTTTTAGTGGAAAGATCCGATTCCCGGATATATAGCGATACGATGTATCTTTATTTCAGTTCGGGTAAGGATACAAAGTTAGCCAATAAGATCCCGGAACCGATGGGGAATAACAAGATAGACAAGATTGTGGCTAAAGGGAACGTTAAGATTGTCCGCGGAGAGAACACATCTTTTAGCGAAGAGGCGGTGTATACTGCCAGCGACCGGAAAATAGTTTTAATCGGAAG
>JAQUOO010000092.1 GCA_028717055.1 Candidatus Omnitrophota bacterium
CCCAGTTTTTTTGATTCGCAAGTTTTTCTTTTCCCGAAAGGACAAGAATGGATTTACATCCGGCGCGGTTTGCGGTAATTACGTCACGGATAGTATCGCCTATAAAAAATGAACGCGCCAGGTTAAACTTGAATTCCCTTGCCGCGTTCTTTAGCAACCCGGGGTTTGGCTTGCGGCAGGAACACCCGGCGTCTTTACGATGAATGCAATAATAAACTTTATCTATTTTGCCGCCGGCTTCTTCTACTTCTATAAGCATCTTTCGGGTAATAGCTTCGAGAGTGCGCTTGGCATATATGCCCCTGCCGACACCGGCCTGATTGGAAGCTATAAAGATTTTGAATCCTTTCTTACTTAATTTGGCAATTGCTCCTTTTGCTCCTGGCAAAAAACTAAACTTCCTAACCGAAGTAACATACAACTTGTCCCCGGGATATTTATTGATTACTCCATCTCTATCCAAAAACACTGTCTTCATCTTTTTCCTGCCCGCTGATTACTACCTGCTACCTACTCTGTTCTTTTGCATTTCCCTGAATTTAAGGAAGCTCAATATCTGATATAAAGAATCGAAATAAGCGATTACAAACCCATACATCTCATCTTTATATGCCTTCTTGCGCAGGTATCTTCTAAAGAGCCTGTCCACTGCGCGCCAGACAGCCCAAATCAAAGTCATTTTTCTACCGGTATTTATCCATTTCCTTGCCTCTAAGGTTGACTGCCGGTTGACGCTATTCATGAAATGTTCCAAGTCCGGATAACCTTTATGCACAATGTCGTTTCTTAAATGCCCGCATTTTCCATCGATGATTGCCCGCGGATGGACTTCCGCTTCTTCATACTTGAATTTATCCTTCCTGAAAAGCCTTACCTTTGAAGCCGGATACCAACCGCCATATTTTACCCAATAGTTGCCGATAAAATTACGCAGAGGAATGTCGTAAGCGGCAAACTCGGCAGACTTAACCGCTTCCTCGATTTCAGTTTTTAACTCCGGAGTTACCTTTTCATCGGCATCCAGGCTCAATACCCACAAATTAGACGCCTGGGCATAAGCCCAATTCCTATGCTTTCCTTCTATGTCCATCTTACGATAAAAGATCTTGTTGGTATAAATTTTGGCGATTTCGATGGTTCTATCCGTGCTCTCATCGTCAACTACAATAATTTCATTCGCCCATTTTACCGACTCAAGGCATTCAGCAATGCAAGATTCCTCATTTTTTGTTACAATAACAACGGATAGATTAGCCATTAACATACTCCTTTACAGATTGAATAATATAATCTTTCTCTTGCCGGGATAACTCCGGATAAATCGGTAAAGTCAAAACCTGGCGGGCCGCTCTTTCGGATTCCGGTAAATCGCCTTTTTTATATCCTAAATACTTAAAACACTCCTGTAGATGCAGCGGGATTGGGTAAAAAACCCGCGAATCAATTCCTTTCCGGCGCAAATGTTCCAGTAAGCCCTTGCTTTGCCCCTGGACCCGCAAAACATATTGATGATAAATATGAGTTGTATAATCCGCGACAAACGGCGTTTTAAGAGGTAGGCCTGCCAATTTTCGATTATAGAACCCGGCAGTTTCCATCCGCTTCTTATTCCACACATCCAGATATTTCAGTTTAACATCCAGCACAACCGCCTGAAGCGAATCCAGGCGGTTATTCCGGCCCAAAAACAAATGAATATAACTGCTTTTATTCCCTTGATTCCGCAGTATCCTTAATTTTTCAGCTAAGCCCTTATTATTGGTAAGAATGCATCCGGCATCGCCAAAGGCTCCCAAGTTTTTACCCGGATAGAAACTGACAGCCCCGCAATCGCCCAATGTCCCGGACTTCTTGCCTTTGAATTCGGCCCCGAAACTTTGCGCCGCATCTTCCACAACTTTTAGCTTGTATTCCCGCGCTAGCTTCAAAATTCCGCGCATATCCGCGCATTGGCCGTAAAGATGCACCGGGATAACCGCTTTAATCTTAACCTTATTTTTACCCGCCAAAATCTTTCTAACGCTCCCGGCCGAAATATTATAAGTATCTTTGTCGATATCGGCAAAAACCGGGACTGCGCCGATAGCCGCCGCGGCTCCTGCCGTAGCGTAATAAGTAAATGCCGGGCAAATAACTCCTTCGCCGCTCTTAATACCCAAAGCCAGCAAAGCAAGGCTCAAAGCATCTGTTCCATTGGATACCCCAACAGCATATTTTACATTGCAATATTGCGCAACATGCCTTTCAAACCGCTCTACGCGTTCCCCGAGGATAAAACCGGTATGGTCGATCACTTCTTTGATCGCTGAATCCAGTTCGCCTCGAATAGGGGCTATTTGTTTCTTCAAATCCAGGGCTGGTATTTTCATTCTGTTTTCCTTATTTTAGAAGCGCGCTTGCCGCCGCAAACACAGCTTCAACGCTAACCGACTTCAAGCATTCCCGGTCTTTATCACAAACCGGCAGCCTGAAATCCCTATAACATGGCCGGCACTCCATATCCCACTTCAATACCGGATGATTCCTTTTATCGGGATACGGCCCGTAAACCAATTCACTGACCGGGCCGAAAACCGAAACGGTTTTTATGCCCAAGGCGCAAGCCATATGCATCGGCCCGCCATCATTGGATATTAAAAGATTAAGATTCCTGATTACTGCCGGAAGAATTTCCAGCTTGACCTTACCGGTTAAATCTAGCGGCTTATTAGCCATAGCATTGATAATCACTTCAGAGATTGGATGCTCTGTTTCATCGCCTAAAACTATTATTTTTGCCTTAAATTCGGCAGCGAGCCTATCCGCCACCTGCGCAAATTTCAATGCCGGCCAGTGCTTATAAACGGCGTCTTTTCCCCAACTTCCCCCTGCTCCAGCGGCAATTCCTATTACCAAATCTCCTTTTTCGATCCCTCTGGCCGCCAGCATATTTTGCGCCTTTGACTCAGCTTGAGCAGAAACCGTCAGCTCCAAAGCCCTGTCTCCTGCTTCAACATGCAAGAAACGCAGCAAATCCAGATAGTATTCAACTATGTGTTTACCGCTATAAGAAACCAAATCTACTTTGTCCGTAAGAAACCTGCCCCTATTTTTATAATTAAACCCTATGCGCTTACGAATACCTGTAATTTTTGCAACTAAACTATAGCGATAGTCCAGGGAAAAGTCAAAGCAAATATTAAAGTTACATTTTTTAATCTCCCGCCCGAGTTTTAAGGCCTCTGCCAACCCGGCAAAAAATGACTCTTGATATATTTTCTTGAGATCGCCGCGGTTTAAATCGAAAAGCCGGTTGATTTTAGGGCTTGCTTCCAGTAATGGCCGCACCCTCCTGTTGCACCAATACCCGATAAAGCAATCCGGGTATTTTTCTCTCAAGGCCCTTATTAACGGAGTAGTGAATAAAACATCCCCGATTCCAAAAGGATTAATAATCAGTATTCTTTTTTGTTCATCTGTTATAATCATCTTCGAATCTTTCTATATCGTCTTCGCCGAGATAGCTGCCGGTTTGAACTTCCACAATCTTTAAAGGCTTGCTCAAAGTATTCTGAAGCCGGTGCTTGGTCCCTTTAGGGATGTAAATACTCTCATTGCTGCGCACAATTTTAGTTTTATTCCCGGCAGTAACTTTAGCCGCTCCGGAAACAACTACCCAATGTTCAGCGCGTTTTTCATGGCGTTGTAAACTCAAACGCCTTCGTGGAAATATTTCAATAAGCTTAATCTTAAATCCCGGGCTGTCTCTTAAAACAGTAAAAGTCCCCCACGGCCTTTTTTCAATAAAATGGGCTAAACGTTCCTTGCGGTTGGATGACTTTAAGATATCAACCACTTTCTTGACATCCTGGGTTTTTCCCCGGCCGCAAATTAAAAGCGCATCAGGAGTATCG
>JAQUOO010000093.1 GCA_028717055.1 Candidatus Omnitrophota bacterium
CTGCCAACACGCCTGATTTTGCTGCGCCAAAAACTCCTTGTTTAACAGCAGGGATATACTCGCGCGGAATTGCGCCGCTTTTAATTTTATCTTCAAAAGTAATACCTGTGCCGGGAGTTTCCTGGGGGGCCATTTCCACAACGCAGTGCCCATACTGTCCGCGACCGCCGGATTGAGATATGAATTTCCCCACAGACCTCACCTTTTTAGTCATGGTTTCGCGATAGGCAACCTGCGGTTGGCCTACTTGGGCAGCTACATTGAATTCGCGCAAGATTCTATCGATTATGATTTCCAAATGTAATTGCCCCATACCGGCAATAAGAGTTTGACCTGTTTCCTGATTGTAGGTAACCTTAAAAGACGGATCCTCGTCTTCAAGTTTATGTAAAGCTAAGCCTAATTTTTCCTGAGCATCTTTAGAAGCAGGTTCGATTGCCTGTTGAATAACCGGTTCAGGAAAACGCATCGCTTCAAGCAAAATCATGTTATTTTCCGTACAAAGAGTGTCTCCGGTTTTGGTATCTTTTAACCCAACGGCCGCGGCAATTTCACCGCAAGTTATGCTCTCCACAACTTCCTGACGGTTAGCGTGCATTTTCACAATCTTAGTAACCCTCTCCCGTTCTCTTTTTGAAGCATTATATATATAGGAACCGGCGGTTAAAACTCCGGAATACACGCGAATATAATATATTTTACCGACATAAGGATCCGTAGCTACTTTGAAACATAACGCGCAAAAAGGAGATTTCTCCGAAGCCTTGATTTCTTCGAACTCTCCGGTTTCAGGATTCGTTCCTTTAATCGGAGGCAAATCAATTGGCGAAGGCAAATAATCTCTAACCGCATCCAACACCAACTGCACGCCTTTATTCTTAAAAGACGATCCGCAAAGAACCGGAACAAACTTATTGGCAATGACACCTTTTCTGATGGCCGCTTTTAAATTAGCTGCCGGAATGGGTTTGCCGTGTAAATAATCTTCCATTATCGCATCATCCACCTCAGCAATCCTCTCTAGCATAATAATCCTCTGTTTCTCTACTTCCGGCATTGCTTCAGCGGGAATTTCTCTAATATCTATATCTTTTCCCAATTCATCTTTATAATAAACAAGTTTCATCTCCACCAGGTCAATTATCCCTTTGAAATTCGCATCTTTGCCATAGGGAAGCTGGATAGGCGCGGCATTTGTTCCTAACCTCTGGTGCATTTGAGTGATAGCTTCTAAAAAATTAGCTCCTACCCTGTCCATCTTATTTACGAAAGCTATCCTGGGAACGCCATAGCGGTCTGCCTGACGCCAAACCGTTTCAGATTGCGGCTCAACTCCGCCAACGCCGCAGAACACCACTACCGCGCCGTCTAAAACTTTTAAAGATCTTTCTACTTCAATTGTAAAATCAACGTGGCCGGGAGTATCGATTAAATTAATATGGATATCCTTCCAAGTGCAAGTAGTCGCGGCAGAAGTAATGGTGATTCCTCTCTCCTGCTCCTGCACCATCCAATCCATAGTTGCTGCGCCATCATGAACTTCACCAATCTTATAGTTCCTGCCGGTATAAAAAAGCACGCGCTCGCTGGTAGTGGTCTTTCCGGCATCAATGTGCGCGATGATCCCGATATTTCTAATTTTATTTAAAGGTATCTTTTCCATATGTTTTCTTTCCCTGCATGCTAACTACTACCTCTGCCCTACTTCTACCATCTGAAGTGCGCAAAAGCCTTATTCGACTCAGCCATCTTGTGCGTATCGTCTCTCTTCTTTATAACCGAACCTTCACCCTTATAAGCTGCGATAATCTCTTCGGCCAGTTTCTGGTCCATCGGCCTTCCCTTTTTATTCTGAGCAAAATCCCTTATCCAACGCAAGGCAATCGACGTGCCTCTTTCCTGACGCACCTCAATAGGAACTTGATAAGTCGCCCCGCCTACACGCCGAGGTTTTACTTCCAGACGCGGACGCGCATTATCCAAAGCCTTGTAAAAAACTTTCAGGATATCCTGTTCGTTAAGATTCTTCTTTACGATCTCAAAGGCTCCGTAAACAATTTTTTCGGCAGTTGCCTTTTTTCCTTCCAGCATAACCATATTTACAAACTTCGCTACAATCTTACTCTTAAGTTTCGGGTCTGCCAATATTACTTTTTCCTGAGCTTTTCTTCTTCTCATTATAATCTTTCCTTTATTCCTAGTTAAGCGTTACTATTTAGCGCCTTCTTTCGGTCTCTTGGCTCCGTACTTTGAACGCCCTCTTCTTCTGGCATTTACTCCAACCGCATCCAGCGTGCCTCTTACAATATGATACCTTACACCAGGTAAATCCTTGACCCTACCGCCTCTAACCAAGACTATGGAATGCTCTTGAAGGTTGTGCCCTTCACCAGGTATATACGCAGTTACCTCGATTCCAGTAGTAAGCCTGACCCTGGCAATTTTACGCAAAGCGGAATTCGGCTTCTTAGGAGTCATGGTACGCACCTGCAAACAAACGCCTCTGCGCTGCGGACAAGACTTTAACGCAGGCGATTTACTCTTTTTCTTTTTGGATATTCTACCAAGCCTGATTAACTGCGAAATTGTTGGCATATGTTTATTCTTTCTCCTCTTTAGAAGTTTTTACAACTTCTATATCCTGATGATCATGAAAGCCTGTTCCCGCCGGAATAAGATGCCCAACGATAACATTCTCTTTTAATCCGAACAATTCATCGCGCTTGCCACTGGTAGCAGCTTCGGTAAGCACACGAGTTGTCTCCTGGAAACTGGCAGCAGAAATAAAACTTTCCGTGGTCAAAGATGCTTTAGTTATACCTAACAAAAGCGGAGTAGCTACCGCGGGTTTCCCTCCTTTTTTAACAACCTTGGAGTTTTCTTTCTGGAATACCCATTTATCGACCTGTTGCGTCGCCAAGAATTCGGTATCCCCCGGATCTTCAACGCGGATTTTCTTCAACATTTGCCGGATGATTAATTCGATATGCTTGTCATTTATGCGCACACCCTGCAGACGGTAAACCTCCTGCACTTCATTAACCAAGTATTCCTGCAAAACTTTATCCCCACAGACGCGTAAAATATCCTGTAAAACCACAGGACCGTCGGTTAATTGCTGCCCGGCATCAACTCTATCGCCTTTGTAAACGTTAGGATGCTTTCCATGCGGGATTACATATTCTCTCTGCATGCCGGTAGTCGACTTTACGATTATTACACGTTGACCTTTTTTAGTTTCGCCAAACTCCACAAAACCATCTATTTCGCTTATAATAGCCGGATCCTTGGGCCGCCTGGCTTCGAATAATTCCGCAACGCGCGGAAGACCTCCGGTAATATCCCTGGTTTTAACTACCATGCGGGGTATCTTGGCCAACAAATCACCGCCGCCAACTGCTTGCCCGTCTTTAACCATAATATGGGCGCCAATCGGAATAGGATATATCCCGGCGACTTCTTTAGCTTCATCCAGAATAACAATCTGGGGATGAAACTCCTGTTTGTGCTCAACCACGACGCGCTCAGTAAGCTTGGTCACCGGATTAAGCTCTTCCTTGATTGAAATATTCTCTTTCAAATCTTCATATTTTACGGTCCCGGAAACCTCGGTCAAAACCGGCAAGGTATAAGGATCCCAATGAATAAAAACCGCATCCTTAACCAATTCTCCCCCATCCGCAACATTAATAAAAGCGCCTTGCGGAACCGGGAAACGCTCTAATTCCCTGCCCTGTTTATCATTAATGCTCAAGAAACCATTCCTGTTCAAGACGATAAATTCTTTATTTTTGGAAACTGTCCTTAAATTATGGTATTTCAATATACCTTTATTTTTCGCTTTAATGAACGATTGTTCAACTTTTCTGGA
>JAQUOO010000094.1 GCA_028717055.1 Candidatus Omnitrophota bacterium
GCTTCCTTTAATTTCTGCACCGCTCTCAAGCCCATACCCCGGCAGACAACCACATCTATAGACGAAGCACCCAATACGCCTATAGGATGACACATCCCGTGAGAATGATGAACGTTAGTGTTATCAACAGACTGAAAAGCCTCTTTTTCCGTATCGTAAATGATAAAGTAAGGCGCGCTTCCAAAATGCCCGCAGACCCTAGCATTCAAACCTTCCTTATCTTCTACAGGTATACATATTTTCATACATTTTCCCCTTTCTCAGCCACCAAAACAATCTGGCATTTGTCATAATAGGTTTTAACACTCATACCAAATTTCTCCAACAAGTTCTTCACTGAATTTAAAGGCATCCTGGAAACACAATGCCTCTTGCCGTCCAAACGGTGGACTTTTTCCATGATGCGTTCGCCTCTTTTATTTAAATCTGCGACTATTAACTTTTCTTTAATTACCCTTACCATTTCTTTAAGGCACTTGACCGGATTTTCCGCATGATGAATAAAGTTAACCGAAATTGCCGCATTAAAGCAATTATCAGGAAAACGCAATCTCCCGGCGTCCATTATCTTAAACGTGACAAGCTTATCAAGCTTTTTTGCTTTAAGATTTATTCCGGCTTCTCTTTGCGCTTTTTTATCCAGATCAATCGATATTAACTTAAAGCCTTTTCCTGCCAATACTTTTGTCATATGACCTTTACCCGTGCCAACCTCCAGCAACGGCCCTTTGCTTAGCTTAGCCTTGGCAAGAATAAAGTTCCTGGCCCGGGGGATATCATAACCGTATTTCTTGAATAATTTTAACCTATTCTTATCCTGCTTTAGCAGGCTCTCCATCTACACCGCCTTTTTAACTACTCCGCCTTCAATCTTAAGCGCCTTGGCGTGCAATAGAACATCAGCGATCTTCTTGTGGGCGGAATTAATGATGTTCCCGAAGGTCTGCCGGGAAATATTCATTTTCCTGGCCGCGCGTTCCTGATAGAACCCGTCAAAATCCGCAAGCCTCAAGGCCTCCAGTTCATCCAGAGTAAGGTTAACTTCCTCTAATCTGCCTGCCGGGATGCCGCGCGGTTTAAAATAATTCGTGTCAGGACTAAACCTTATCCTCCTGCACCTAAACGGCCTGGGCATATATCTTCTTTTTAGTTATTAGCATATGCTAATAATATGCCAGAATGCGCTTTCTGTCAAGAGTTTAAATCGAAAAGGCTAACGCCGTAACGTTGTATCCCTTCTTATCAGTTCAATCGCGTTCCGGGCGGCGCCGCAGCCGATATCCGGTATTTTTACCGACTTATCGCGATTTATCTCCTTAATCCAGAAGCGCCTCTATAAACCCCAGAAGCACCACCAGGTTTTAATTAATTCTGCTCTGTTTTGGCTTCATTCATATTTTTTGGCCATCGTTACCGATAAAGATATTAAGATATTCGCGATACACATAGGACTGCCCGTATTTAACATCCCTATCTTTGGGCGCCAATATGCCCTTTTCCATAAACCGGTTAATAACTGTCTGCGCTCCGGCACGCGTAAACCCTGTCCAATCCTTGACAAGTCTCACATTAACAATAGGCTGCGCATATAATCTTGGTAACACCATAACCGCGCTCTCCGAAGCTCTTTTACCCAGCGATTGTATCTTAACCATATCTTTATCGCGCAAAACCGTAATTTTACCGACTATTTCTATAGCCTCATTCGCTATCTCGATAACGCCTTCAAGGAAAAACTCTACCCAGCCGGAGACATCGCCATTATGATACTCCTCAAGCTTTTCATAATATACCTTCTGGTATTTTTTAAAATACGAAGACAAGAACAAAACCGGTTTTTCCAAGAATCCTTCCTTCCACAAATAAAACGGGATCAGCATACGCCCGGTCCTGCCGTTACCGTCGAGAAACGGATGAATAGTTTCGAACTGAGCATGAAGCAGCCCGGACTTTATCACCGTATGCATAGTATCATCATTATGCATAAACTTTTCCAAGTCGCCAAGCGCTCGCATCATATCCTCAACCGGCGGCGGCACAAAACGCGCGTTATCCGGGCGGGTTCCGCCTATCCAGTTCTGGCTTCTGCGAAATTCCCCCGGATCGGAAAAATGCGTTATCCTGGCGCCTTTCATCAACTGTCGATGCAATTCACGTATAAAACGCAAGGTCATCGGGAAATTATCGACAACAACCCTTTTCATCCCATAGTTGAGCGCTTTAATGTAATGCAATATGTCGTCGACATCCTTAGGGATATTAGCGCTCACCTTTACTTCGGCCTCAATTGCGTCTATCATGGTCGCCATCGTTCCTTCGATTTGACTTGAAGAAGCGGCGTCTTTACGCAAATACATCAGAATGAAGAAGTCTACGTCCGGTAAGAGCTTGGTTATACCATCAAGCTTGCCCAGCAAACGCGCTGTTTCTGTAGCTTTTTTTAAAATACCGGGAGAAAAATCAAACCCCTCTTTTGGCGGAAAAGGATGCGGCACAAAGGCTTCAAAACCTTCCTTTTGAGCCCTTTTTGACCCTATTTCGATCGATTTCATGTTTATAACCTTTCATCAAGTAGATGTATACAAACTATATCACTTTGTATACATTATGTCAAGACTTAGATACAACTTATTTATTAAAACCAGAGGGCGTTCCTATAGTTTTTACTCCCCGAGCCTACCCCATGGCGCAAGTTCCGCCGCCGAGTTTTGTTTTATATAGCTTCTTATTATAAGGCAGCTTCATCAGCAACATACCCATTAGACAATTATCCGTCAAGCCGGAGTAGACCAATCCGCAACTGACAAAGACCGGGATAAGGATAAACGCCCAATGCGCAAAAAGCGCTAAGAGCATTCCCGCTAATACTAAACTGCCGGCAATCAACCGCACCTGGCGCTCCAGCGATATCCCGCCTTCTCCCTTAATAACCGGCAACCCCTCTTTTTGCCAGCGGGTCATGCCGCCCTGCATTACCTTAACCCCATGGATGCCGGATTGCATAAGCATATCCGCGGCCATCGGCGAACGATTTCCGGTATGGCAGAGGACGATGTAAGCCTGACCGGAGGCGCTAAGATCATTAACCTTAGCTAAAAGCATGTCGATAGGAACATTAACCGCGTCCTTGATATGCACTTGGCTGAATTCCAAAGCCGAACGCACATCCAATAATTTAACCTGCGGGTCTTTCTGGACAAGGCTAAGCGCCTCCCGCGGCGTGATCATCTCCAAAGAAGCTGCCTGGCCTTTTTGATTTACTCGGACGATATTATCGATATTAAACGGCTTAGGAATAACCTTTGAGCGCATATTTTTAACAAAAGCGCCTTTGTCATTTTCTTTTAAGAAAGGGTTGTCCTGCTTCTCTTTGGCAAGAATAGATGAGCGTTTTTCATGGTAGTCATGCCCGGGGAATAACCTTGTCCTGTCCGGCAGGGACTTTAATCTTTGCAAAGTATCGAACATCGATTCCGGGGAGCCGTTTTGAAAGTCGGTGCGGCCGACACTGCCGATTAAAAGGACATCGCCGGTAAATAAATCGCCCTCCCCGTATAAACTAATCGCGTCATCCGTATGCCCGGGGGTATAGATTACTTTAAAACTTATCGCGCCGATATCTATCTGGCCGCCATCTTTGAGGCGCTTATCCGCGACGCTCGATACAGCCTTTTCATGCATCAACACCTGCGCGCCGAATTTCTTTTTTAATACCGCGGCCAAGGAAAAATGGTCGGCATGCGTGTGCGTATCCACGATAAATTTAAGCTTGAGTTTATTCTTTTTCAGATACGCAGAGTATTGATCCAACAAACTGATATGAGGATCAATCACCA
>JAQUOO010000095.1 GCA_028717055.1 Candidatus Omnitrophota bacterium
ACGCAAATCCAAAGATTCTAAAATAGCTCTGCCGGCATACATTTCCCTGGCAGGAGTATCTGTCAGGGATACTCTTATTGTATCACCAATCCCCTCTAATAGCAAAGCACCTAAAGCAATGCTAGTCTTTATCGCTCCGCTAAAAGGAGAGCCTGTCGCGGTAACCCCCAGGTGCAGCGGGTAATCACAAAGACGAGCCAGTTTCCTGTAAGCGCTAACTGTGTCCAAGACCCCGGAGGCCTTTAAAGAAACAACGATATCGCGGAACTTAAAGCCTTCAATTATTCTTATATATTCCAACGCGCTATTTACCAGTTTATCGGGCATACTCCTGGAACGCGCCTCTTTCACCGAACCTGAATTTAAACCAATCCTTAAGGGAATACGGGCGCCTTTTAACGCACTTACCACCTGCCTAATTTGATCCTTTTTATAGATATTCCCCGGATTAAGCCTTATTTTATCCACTCCGCTGTCTATCGCCCTTAAGGCCAAACGATAATCAAAATGGATATCCGCCACTATCGGCATCTTAACCTGCTCTTTAACCCTTTTCAGAGAACGCGCGTCCAGTTCATCCTTAACCGCCAGCCTTATAATTTCACACCCCGCAGATTCCAATTCGCGCGCTTGACGCAAAACCCTTGCGGTATCGGAGGTCTTGAACTTGATCATCGACTGTATCGCAACGGGATTGCCCCCTCCGATTGAAACCCGGCCAATTTTAACTATTCTGGATTTTCTTCGTTTTATTTCCATAGCTATTTAAATATTTTAGCAATCTTATCTCCGAAATTTCTTACTATGTCATTATAAGTTACAAAAACAACCAGGAATATAATGAAGGAAAAACCTACTTTGTTGACGGCTTCTTCGGCCCTGATACTTAGAGCTTTCTTTCTTATCTTTTCTATAGCCAAAAGAACTATATGCCCTCCGTCAAGTATCGGCAAGGGTAAAAGATTAAAAATCGCAAGGCTTAAGGATAATACAGCCATTAAATGCAACACGGCAATCACGCCTAGTTGAGCGGCCTTGGATGTAATAAAAAAGATCCCCAGTGGACCGGTCATCGATTCGCGCATAGAGAGCCCTCCGGTAATCAGGCGCCCTAACGCTTTATAAGTCAAAAGTGTCAAATCCCAGGTTTTAGATATACCTAAACCAAATGATTTGAAGAAACCATACCTCACTTCAATCACTTCACTAGAAGGTTTAACCCCCAGAAGCCCGGTCTTGCGCTTTTGGCCTACCCTGTCTTCTAGAATCTCCTCCTTAAGCTCTACATTGACCGACTGCTCCTTGCTTTGCCTTACGAAAGTAACGTTTACGGATTTTAAAGTCTTCTTGGAATAGATTATCTTTTGCAGTTCTTCCCATGTCCCTGTATTTTGCCCATCTATAGCAATAATCTGATCGCCAACCTCCAGGCCGGAACCTTTAGCGCCATAGCCATCAATCAATCCGCCAATCTTAGTAGTCAAAGTAGGATAACCAACAAAGAATATCAGCCAAAAAAGCAAAATCGCCAGAACATAGTTTAATAACGGGCCAAAAAATATTATCCAGAAGCGTTTCCCCGGCGGCTTGGAGAAATATTCATCCGGCTTGCCTTTATATTCTTCCGGATTATCGCCGGCCAGCTTGACAAACCCCCCCAAAGGTATGGCGCTTATGCTATATTCTGTATCGCCTTTCTTCTTTTTAAATAAAACCTTTCCGAATCCCAGGGAAAACTTTTCTACCCGGACTCCTGCTTTTTTAGCGATAATAAAATGCCCGAATTCATGAACAACTATTAAAACGCTCAAAATAAATAAAAATATGACTAAGGCAAACATGGATTAACTCAACCTCCCTGCGGCACTAAACGCTGCGTCCCTCGCCCAGCTATCTGCTTGCCGGATTTCCAGGAGCCCCGGCTCAAGAACATTTCTGTGCAAACGCATTACTTTCTCAACTACTTTCGGGATATCCATAAAACGCAACTTTTCTTTTAAAAATTCGGCTACGGCTATTTCATTGGCGGCATTAAGGACACAAGGCAATGTCCCTAATTCCTTGGCAGCTTCATACGCCAACGACAAACACGGAAACCTGGCAAAACACGGTTTTTCAAAATTCAAGGCGCCTGTTTTACAGAAATCTATCCCCTTGAGCCTGCTCTCCAGCCTCTCGGGATATGAAAGCGCGTATTGGATTGGAACGCGCATGTCAGTAACGGATAACTGAGCCAAGATTACTCCATCGACAAACTCAACCATGGAATGAACGAGCGCTTCCGGATGCACCAAAACCTTGATTTTAGAAGCATCCATATCGAATAAAAACATTGCTTCTAAAAGCTCCAGGCCCTTATTCATAAGCGTTGCTGAATCTACCGTAATTTTCTTCCCCATCTTCCAACGGGGATGCTTTAATACTTCTTTTAAGCCGATACTCCTCAAAGCCTGCCTGTTTAATTTACGTAACGGCCCTCCGGAAGCAGTCAGATAGATATTCTTAACATCATTGCCATTTTCTCCTCTAAGGCATTGCCAGATCGCCGATTGCTCGCTGTCAACAGGTATGATCCGAGCTCTCTTCTTTCTGGCTAAACGACGGATTATCGGGCCGGCCATCACAAGAGCCTCCTTATTGGCTAAAGCAATGTCCTTGCCGGATTCTAACGCGCTGAGCAAAGGGGAAAGCGCGCTTGAGCCGCTTATGGCAAACATAATCTGCTTGATCGTCTTCTCCCCAGCCAACTCATTCAAACCTTCAACGCCGGAAAAAACCTTTACCTTCGGGCTTATGATTTTAGAAAGATCTGCGGCACAATCCTTATTAGTTACACAAACATACGCAGGCCTGAATTCTTTAACCTGCTTTGCTAATTTAGCGATATCGGAATTAGCGCTTAAGGCAACCAAACGGAATCTCCCGGGAAAACTGCGGATTACATCAAGCGTATTCTCTCCGATCGAGCCTGTTGAGCCAAAAACCGCAATGTTCTTCATTTAAGGACTACGCTCATATAAAAATAAAATACCGGGGCCGCAAAAAGCAAACTGTCGATTTCATCCAATATCCCGCCCATGCCGGGAAATATCTTTCCCGAATCTTTTACCTCACAGTCACGCTTAATCAGAGATTCCGAAAGATCCCCCAATTGGCCCAATATGCCCATACAAACACCCAAAATAACAAGATGAAAATAACTAAATCCCAGAAACGGCTTGCAGGCAAATGCCGCAAGTATGCTAAAAAGCAATCCTCCGAGAGAACCCTCAACGGTCTTATTGGGGCTTATGCGCGGCATGAGCGGGAGCTTGCCGAAAGAAGTTCCCACCAAATACGCTCCGATATCGCCTGATTTCGTAATCAATAATACAGCGGCCAGCAGCCCAAGCCCGCCCTCAAGGTATCTTATCCTTATCAAAAAACTAAAAAACCAGGAAACATAGATTATCCCGAATATCGTGGTCGAGATATCCACAATTGCTCCGGAATTCTTCCTGCGCTTAAACTGCATAAGAATAAGAAACAAAAGAGCTGAAACGATGAATAAAAACTCCCAGCCGCGGGTTAGTTCAAACCGGAACATTATGGATAACGGTATAACTATGCCTAAACCGATACCGAAATATTTATAAGCGTTTATCCCTTTTTTATCGAGCATGGAAAAAAACTCGTGCAGGCCGCCGATTATAAAAAAGGTGACCACTAAACCGCATAACCAGTCAACAAATATTACTCCGGCAATCATGCCGATGAGCAAAATTGAACTGACTATTCTTTTTACTGGCATATTATAACCCCCCGAACCTTCTCTC
>JAQUOO010000096.1 GCA_028717055.1 Candidatus Omnitrophota bacterium
TCCGATCTTTTAAGGATAATTTGGGCAAGTTCAGTTTGGCCCTGGATAATTTGCTTTCAGGGGAATACGGCTCTCAAGGGAATTTAGCGGGTTTAAAACGGTCTCTTAGCGAGGACGCCTATAGGATAATTTCGCGCGCTCGGCCGGATATAGTTATATCCTGTGGTTCGAAGCTGTCTGCGGCTAACTTTATAGTTTCGCGCGAAGCATTAAGCAAATCCATAGTAATTATGCGGCCGTCGTTACTAAGTTTAAATAAATTCGATTTGGTAATTATGCCGCGGCATGATAAACCGCCTAGGAAAGAAAATGTAGTCGTTACTGCGGGAGCCCTGAATTTGATAAACGAAAGGTATCTTAAAGAGCAGAGCGATAACTTGGTCCGCTCTTCTATTCCCGGAGCGTTGTCTTCGGATTCATATATTGGCGTATTAATCGGGGGCGACAGCAAAAGATTCAAGCTCCGTAAAGATACGGTGTTGGAACTTATCAATCAGCTAAAGTCAGCCTCAGAAAAACTAGGAGCGTATATTTTAATTACAACTTCGCGCCGGACGCCGGAAGAAGCAGAAGCTTTGCTAAAGCAGGAACTTCGAAATTATTCGCGCACAAAACTTATGGTTATTGCCAATGAAAAGAATATACCGGAAGCAGTAGGAGGAATTTTAGGCTTAAGCAAGGTAATCGTTAGTTCTCCGGAAAGTATTTCTATGCTTTCGGAGGCGGCTAACAGCGCCAAGCCGGTTCTGGTTTTCGAAGCAGGGGGATTAAGCCGTAAACACAAGGCCTTTTTGGGATATTTATCCGGAAATAGGCATATAATTTTAAGCAAGGTTAATAATTTAGGCCTGAAGCTGGAAGATGCCTGGAATAGCAGAGAGCCGGTAATTCCTTTAGAAGATAATGAGTTGGTAAGAGAAGCGGTGGAGAAGATATTGTAAAGTGGTCAAAATCTCAAGCTCCAATGACGAATGAATTTCCAAGCCCCAATGTTTCAGTTGGGAATTGAATCATTGGGGATTAATTCGTCATTGGGATTTGGTGATTGAAATTTGATTCAAGTAACGCATTTTTACTTAACATAATACTATGAACATCTTACAAGTTTTACCTGAACTTAATGTCGGCGGGGTCGAAACCGGAACCCTGGATTTATCCAAGTATTTGGTGCGCCTGGGCCATAAAGCAGTGGTAGTTTCTGCCGGCGGCTCGCTGGTTAAGGATCTGGAGGCGCTGGGGGGAATTCATTACCAGCTTCCGTTGCATAAGAAATCTTTTATCAGTATAATAAAAACTATTCCCCGGTTGGTTGAGATTATCAAAAAAGAAAAAATCGATATTGTGCATGCCCGTTCGCGAGTCCCGGCCTGGATTGCTTATTTTGCGGCTCGTTCGACCAAAACCGTATTTATTACCACTTGCCATGGTTATTACAAAAAACATCCTTTTAGTTATGTGATGGGATGGGCCAAACGGGTGATAGTTTTAAGTAACGTAATTGCCCGGCATATGATCGAAGATTTTCAAGTTCCGCATGACCGGATTAAGCTGGTTCCCCGCAGCGTAGATTTGGAGAAATTTAAATACTTGAGCCCAGATAAGAAACGCGGCAAGGATTTTAACGTCGGCATTATCGGCAGGATCACTCCGTTAAAGGGACATCTCTTTTTTATCAAGGCTATGGCCAAGGTAGCCCGGGTTGTGCCGAATCTAAAAATCTGGGTGGTCGGAGATGCTCCGAGTTCGCGTCAGGCCTATAAAGAACAGGTGCAGGTTTTGACCAGAAGGCTGGGGCTTGACCATTGCACGGAATTTTTAGGCACGCAAAGAAACATCCCGGAGGTTTTGTCCAATTTGGATTTGGTGGTTTTAGCCACGACGACGCATGAAGCCTTTGGCAGGGTGATTGTGGAAGCGCAGGCATCCGGCGTGCCGGTTGTAGCGACCAAAGTGGGAGGCGTAGTTGATATCATTGAGAATGGCCGCACAGGATTGATGGTAGCGCCAAGCGATCCTCAAAGCATGGCTGAAGCGGTGATTAAAATATACAAGGATCCGGAATTAGCGCGTAATTTTGCCGAAGCAGCCTATCAGAAAGTAAAAGAGAGATATAGCGTCGAGTTGATGGTGGACAATACGCTTGATGTTTATAAGGACGCTTTAACCAGCTTTAAGCTTTTAATCATCAAGCTGAGTTCTCTGGGGGACGTGATTCTGTCTACGCCGGGTTTACGGGCGATAAGAGAGAAATTCCCTCGCCATAAAATCAGTTTTATGGTCGGAGAAGAATCCAAAGAAGTTTTGCTTAGAAGCCCTTACATAGACGAACTGCTGGTGGTCGACCTTAAGAATAAGGACAAAGGAGTTAAGGGATTCTTGAATATAGCCCGTTCATTAAGAAAAAAGAATTTTGATTTGGTCATCGACCTGCAGAATAACAAAGCCAGCCATTTGCTTTCCTTTCTTTCTTTGGCCCCCGATCGTTTCGGCTATGATAACAAAAGGTTCGGTTTTCTGCTTAATCACCGGATCAAGGATGAAAAACCGGCTATGGACCCGGTTGCGCATCAGTTTCGCGTATTGAAGATGCTGGGGATAGACCTGTTGGATAATCGTTTGGAATTATGGCCAAGCAGGGAAGATGACGAGTATATCGAAAATTTTCTGAATAAAGAATGGCTTAGCGCAGATCAGAAGATTGTTGGGATAAATATCAGCGCCAGCAAAAGATGGCTAACCAAGTGTTGGCCTAAAGAACGCCTGGCTAAATTATGCGATGAACTCGGCCTTAGGAATATACGCGTGGTTGTAACCGGGACACAAGAGGACGTGGCTCAAGCTAATATGCTAGCCTCGATGGTAAAGAGCGCCAAAATCATCAATGCCTGCGCCAAGACCAGCATTAACCAGTTAGCCGCGCTTATTAAACGCTGTTCTCTGTATATTTCAGCGGATTCATCGCCTTTGCACGTAGCTTGCGCGGTGAATATCCCGGTAATTGCTTTTTTTGGCCCGACTGATCCGGCAAGGCATATGCCACCGGCAAGAGAGCGTGTAATCATCCGGAGGGAATTACCCTGCAGCCCCTGCTATAAACCAAAATGCAGGCATAAAAAGTGCATGAATTTGATTACGGTTGAGGAAGTATTGCAGGCAATAGAGAAGCTGCTTAAATGAGATTAATGACTAAATCCCAAGCTCCAATGACGAATGAATTTCCAAGTTCCAATTCCCAATTGAAACATTGAATCATTGGGGTTTCATTCGACATTGGGACTTGGTGATTGGGTAATGGTATGAATATTTTATTTATTACTAATCATCTTAACACCGGCGGAATAACCAGCTATCTTTTTACTTTGGCCGGCGGCCTTAAGAAAAAAGGGCATAATGTATTTGTTGCTTCTTCCGGAGGAGAACTTACGGATAAATTTAAAGAATCGGGTCTGGAAATTATTCCTATACCTATAATGACGAAGAAAGAAATTAACCCTAAAATAATCCTGAGCGCGTTTAAGCTATCCGGTGTAATAAAAAAAAATAAAATTGATATCATTCATTCGCATAGCCGGACTACTCAAGTTTTAGGTTGTTTGTTGGCCTGTGTTAGCGGAGTAAAGCATATATTTACCTGTCATGGTTTCTTCAAGAGGCGTTTGTTGCGAAGGCTTTTTCCTTGCTGGGGGGATAAAGTGATTGCCATAAGCCATCAGGTTAAAGAACATCTTGTCGTCGATTTTAAATTAGCCGAGAATAAAATAACTGTAATAAATAACGGGATAGATATGGTTAGATTTCGCG
>JAQUOO010000097.1 GCA_028717055.1 Candidatus Omnitrophota bacterium
TATTACTTCCGCTAACGGCTTGATTACAAAATCCCTGACAAACATTCGTGGATGCGGGACAATAAGATTATTTTCACTGATAATTTTGTCGCCATAGAGTAAAATATCCAAATCTATCACCCGGGGGCCGTTGCGTATGGACTTTACCCTTCCCATTTCTTTTTCGATTATTTTAATTTTCTTCAAGAGTTTTAAAGGCGAAAGAAGGGTGCCGATCTTAAGACTGGCGTTTAAGAATTTCGGCTGGTTTCGCGGCCCTCCGACCGGGTCGGTTTCAATGATAGATGATTGCTTCAAAACTTTCGTATCTTTCAAGAGGTTTATCTTTCTTATGGCTTGTTCGATGTTTTTCCTCCTGTTTCCCAGGTTCGAACCCAAACTCAAATAGCAGATTACCATAAATTATCCGTATTTTCTTAACCTATCCAGGGCTTCTCTTATACGGTCCTTATCGACAGTAAGCGCCATACGGATATAGCCTTCTCCATATTTTCCAAAACCGACTCCGGGAGTTACGACAATATTCGCTTTCTCTAAAAGCTCCCCGGAGAACTTTATCGAATCCCTGCCTTGAGGAACTTTTATCCAGACATAAAATGTCGCTTTCGGATTAAACGCCAGCCATCCTAAAGAATTCAAACCCCGGACAAGCACGTCGCGCCTTTGCCGGTAAAGAGAGCACATATGCTCGAGATGTTCCTGGGGGCCGTTAAGAGCTGCGGCAGCGGCCAATTGCACAGCCGAAAAGATTCCTGAATCAACATTGGATTTTACTTTTGCCAAAGCCGATATCAATTTTTTATTCCCACAAGCCCAACCTACCCGCCAACCAGTCATGTTATAAGTCTTCGATAAAGAATGAAACTCCACCGCCACATCCCCGGCTCCCTTAAATTCCAATAAACTCTTGGGTTTATATCCGTCGTAGCATATTTCCGAATAAGCAAGGTCTGAAATAATTATAATTTTGTTTTTATGGGCGAAGCTGATCAGCTCTTTATAAAAAGAATCCCGCGCTATAGCGGATGTAGGATTATTAGGGTAATTAACAAAGATTATCTTTGCTTTTTTGCGCGCGGATAAAGGTATTGATTTTAAATCCGGAAGAAAAGCGTTTTTCTCCAGAAGCGGCATTATATAAGGTTTGCCTCCGGCCAAGATTGTTCCGCCTTTATAAGGAGGATAACACGGGTCGGGAACCAGAGAATAATCGCCCGGATTCAAGAAAGCCAACGGAAAATGCGCAATCCCCTCTTTTGAACCAATTAACGGAAGAATTTCGGAGTCAGGATCAAGCTTAACTTTGAATCTGCGCCTATACCAGCCTTCAATCGCGCGGCGTAAAAGCGGCATACCCTGATCCAGGGCGTAACGATGATTAGCCGGCTCAAGCGCTGCGCGGTTCAACGCTTCGATTATATGCTTAGGAGTAGGCTGATCAGGGTCCCCTATACCAAGGTCAATAATGTCACGGCCCTGGGCGCGAGCTTTTCTTTTGGCTTTATCAATTTCTAAGAACAAGTATGGAGGTAATTCCTGCAACTTTTTAGATAGCTTAAACATAGACTCCCCTATTATTTAATATCCAATCGCCAAATCAGAATGTCGAATAAAATCCCAATTACTCAATGTTCCAATTGTAACCTGGGATTTGATTAATTCATTCGCCATTGGGGCTTGGATATTGATCATTTTAAAACGTCTTGCATAGAATATAACCCCGCGGGCTTGCCAAAAATCCATTTTGCCGCTCTTAACGCGCCCAAAACGAATAAATCCCGTGAATGCGCCTGATGTTTTATCTCGATGCGCTCGGAATTCCCGCAGAATACGACCGTATGGTCTCCGACAATATCTCCGAGGCGGATTGCATGAGCCGGGATCTGCCTCCCGGTAGCTTCACTTAAAATTTCCATCATTTTTTTGGCAGTCCCGGAAGGCGCGTCTTTTTTGGTTTTATGGTGCGCTTCAACTATTTCAATACTATAATCCGGCCCTAACCTTTTGGCGATCTGAGGCAATATCTCGAATAAAACGTTCACTCCTATGGCCATATTCGGAGTGAATACAACCGGAACAACCCGGGATATTTCTTCAACTTTTTTAACTTGAGGTTCGCTTAAACCTGTCGTCCCCAAGACAAGGGCCTTTTTATACCTTGCGATATAATCCAGGGTAACCTCGGTTGCTTCGGGAACAGTAAAATCAACGAACACATCCGTAAGAAAGAGCCCGTCGATGCTTGAGGAAATCTTGAGTTTGCCTATATCTTTCCCGATTGCCGGAGTCCCTTTCTTTTCCAAAGCCAAGGTCAATTCAAAATCTTTATCCGAAGAAGCTAACTCGAAAATCCGCCTGCCCATTTTTCCGCAAACACCGGCAACCCCTAATTTAATCATTGTTTTTTAGCTCCTCCTAGTGAATGTCAAATAACAAAGCACAAAATTCAAAATAAATCTAAATGACAAATTCCAAATGCCAAAACGTTTGTTTTGAAATTTGACATTTGGATTTTAGATTTATTTTGGGCTTTGAATTTTGTCATTTGAATTTATAACAATCCGTAATCCTTTAACGCTTTCTTGAGTTTTTCCAGGTTTTCAGGCAACATTTCGCACATCGGCAGCCTTAAATCCGGTTCGCACATCCCTAACAACCCAAGCGCTGTCTTTACCGGGATAGGATTAGTTTCAATAAATAAGGCTTTGACTAACGGCAATAATTTATAATGCAGCTGCCTGGCGAGCCCGATATCGCCCTTTTCAAAAGCGCCGACTAGATCTGCGACATCCCGGGGGACGATATTGGCGGCTACAGAGATTATTCCCGTCCCGCCAATACTTAAAACCGGAAGAGTCAAACTGTCGTCTCCGGAAATCAATTCGAAATTATCCGGACAAAGCGCTTTTATGCGCGACATCTGATCCAGGTTCCCCGATGCTTCTTTCACCGCAATAATATTTTTGCAATCATTAGCCAATTTTGCCATTGTTTCCGGCTCGATATTTACTCCGGTCCGTCCGGCAATATTATAAAGCACAATCGGTATCTTCACCGATTGGGCAACCGCCTTAAAATGCTCATACAGCCCTTTCTGCGTCGGACGGTTATAATACGGGGATATTTGCAGAGACGCATCCACACCCGCCCTTACCGCCTGTTTAGTCAAAGCTATCGCCTCTTCGGTTGAGTTTGACCCTGTCCCTGCAATTACAGGAACCCTCCCCGCTGCTTTGCCGACAGTAACCTCAATCACTCTTTCGTGTTCTTCAAAAGACAAGGTGGCGGATTCTCCGGTCGAACCGCAAGGGACAATGCCGCTGGAGCCATTTTTAATCTGGAATTCAATTAATTCCCCAAGCTTTTTCTCGTCAATCCTTCCATTTCTAAAGGGCGTAACAACAGCTACAATCGAGCCTCTAAACATAATATTCCCCCTTATAAACTATTTCCGCTTTACCCTCTAACCAGACATTGCTAAAATTATTTACTTTTTTATCAAAATAAATCTTGAGTATTTCACCGCTTTGGGTGCGGACATTTATTTTACGGTGAGCCAGGTCTCCAGTGAGCAAACCGAAAACCAAAGCCGAAGCGACGCTTCCTGTTCCACAAGCCAAAGTCTCGCCCTCTACCCCCCTTTCATAAGTCCTTACGCATATCGAATCATTTCCTGCCGCTTCTACAAAATCGACATTTACCCCTTTTGGCGAAAATTCCTTATGATAACGAATTTGGCTTCCGATAGCTGCCACATCAATCTTATCCAG
>JAQUOO010000098.1 GCA_028717055.1 Candidatus Omnitrophota bacterium
ACATCGCAATCGCGCCTTTAGAGAGGTTTATAGCGACTAACATTGGCAGCATTTCAGGGGTTAACCCCACTGCTACGCCTAATGAGAAAAGCAGGGATTCGATAAAATTTCCCCGGCGTAAAACATTGACGCCCAGGATAAAAATGACCATGAAGATCATGGCGCGGATCATCAGCCAGGTAAATTTATGTATCCCTTTGTCAAAGCCGGTTTGTATCCTGATATTCGCCAGTTTTCTGGAAAGTTCGCCAAACTGGGTGGACATTCCAGTTTTGACTACTACTCCCAGAGCTGTGCCGCTTACAACGCTGGAGCCCATAAAAACGATATTTGACTGGTTGGAAGCAGAGCCGTCTTTGGAGGGCAAATTGACGGCGGACTTTTCTATTGGAAAAGATTCTCCGGTTAAAGAAGCCTGATTAATGAACAGGTCTTTACAGGATAATATCCTCAAGTCTGCCGGAATCATGTCTCCGGCAAACAGGTCTATGATATCCCCGGGGACTATCTCTTTGATTTTTACTTCTTTTGCTTTTGCGTTCCGGTAAACAGTAGCGGTGGCCCGGACCATTTCGCTTAGTTTTTCCGCTTCTTTTCCGGCCTTGTATTCCTGGAAGAAGCCCAAGAAAACGCTCATCAGGGCCATTAGGGAAACTATAAGCGCGCTCAATTTTTCTCCGAAGAAAAGCGAAAAGCCTCCGATTATCAAAAGCACGATTACCAGGGGATTAACGAATTTAAGGAGTATTTGGGTGAGTATGGTGCGTTTCTTTTTTCGGGCAGGTTCATTATAGCCGAATTCCTGCAGGCGCTTTTCGGCTTCTTTTTCCGTCAGGCCTTTTTCCGATGTTTGTAATTTAGCGTAAAGTTCTTCAATAGGGCAGTTTAAATAATTAAAATTGAGCGTTTGGGGCTTGGAATTCCCGGATAATTTCAATTTGTGGCTGTTCAAACCGCTATTTTTTGCCGGCATATTTATCGATTGTTTAGTTCTATCTTTATTATTAATTTTGAGTATTGATTTCTTGAATAGATTTTATCTCTGCATTGTCAAACTGCTCTGCCAGCCTCTCTCCCTTATCTTTGCCCAGGACAAAGATAGCTGTGGCCAGGGCGTCTGCGGTTAATCCGTCTTTGGCCGCGATTGACACGGAGCTTATGTTTGATTCGGCCGGATAGCCTGTCTTAGGATTTAATATATGCGGGTAACGCCTTTTGTCCTTTATGAAATATTGTTCGGAGTCTCCGGAGGTAGCTATCGCCTGATCTTTTAATTCCAAACGTGCGGCCAGATTATTCCCGCGTGCAGCGGCTACGCCTATATTCCAAGGCCTTCCGAATCTTTCGCCTAAACAGTAAACTTCTCCTCCAGCGTTAATAAGGCAACTTTTGATTCCTGCTTCTTTCAATTTTTTGATTGCACAATCAAGGGCATAGCCTTTAGCTATGCCGCCAAGGTCTATTTTTACTCCGGGAATCTTAAATTGTATCACATTATCAAATTCCTGCAAAATAATTTTATCCGAGCCAACCAGTTTCAAAGTTTCTTCAATCTTTTTCTTGCCCGGCAGGTAGTATTGTTTATTGGTGAATCCCCAAAGGTCCATAAGCGCAGCTACGGTTATATCGAAAGCCCCATCCGAAGCCTGCCAAAATTCCTTGGAACGTTTTATTATATAAAATGTTTCGGGGCTCGCCTTCAGGTAGCCGGTTTTATTTAATTGCGCCACTTCGCTTTGCGGATTATATTTGCTTAGAAGTTTTTCGATCCGGGCCATTTCGGCGAATACTATTTCCGGAGCTCGAGAGTTTGGCGATATAACTTTTACAAAGGTGCCCATCATCAGGCGTTCTTGAGAATAAAGCCTTTTATTCTGATGATCGCGTATAAATAAAAAAACAAACGCCACTCCTGTTATTAAAGCAATTACCAGGCATCTTCTTATGCCATTGCCATGCATAACTTGATCCGTATATGTAGCGCGGCTGGCTAAGAAAGTTGTTCCTGGTTGATAGACATGCCGTAACTTGATTCAATTGTTTTAACCAAATCTACCAGCATTGTGTTTACGGGTACAGGAATTCCCAGCTCTTGGCCAAGCCTTACAATTACGCCGTTTATGAAGTCGATTTCCGTGCGTTTTCTACGCAGGACATCCTGCAGCATGGAAGAAATGTTTCCCGCGGTAGCTTCGCATATCGCCTCGACTTTAGCCAGCGGGTCATCATAAGCAAGTTTTATTCTTTTTCTCTTGGCTATGCGGATTGATTCGGTGACTGCTTCGCGCATGATCCTGCGGGAGGACTCGAATTCGATTAATCTGCCGTTATTAAGGCGAGTCAGGGCGGTCAAGGCGTTTATGCCGGTGTTAATGATCAATTTCGACCAAAGCAGGCCCTTTATATCCTTAGAAATACGCGTTTCCAGCCCCGCTTTATTGAATATTTCGCGTATTGTGCGCATTTCAACAGTAATCTTTCCGTCCATTCTTCCGATTACTGTTTCTCCTTTGCCGGCATATTTAGCTTTTCCGGTATCAAGCAAGGTAACTCCCAAATTTGTTACGCCTCCAATAACATTTTGAGCTTCGATTATTTCGCTGATTATTTCAATATTGCCTATGCCGTTCTGAAGAGTTAAGACGGAGGTGTTCTCGCCGATTAGCGCTTTTGAACGAGTGATAGCGGTTTTGGTATCGTAAGATTTAACGCAAAGTATGAGCAGGTTTACAGGTCCTATATCCTTGATATCGGAGCTTGCTTTAGGATTGCAGCGCCATTCTCCGGATAGGCCGACAAGGCTTACGCCGTTTTTATTGATGCTTTCGGCGCGTTCTTTATCGTAGTCGAGTATCCATATTTCTTCTTTGGATTTGGATAAAAAAGCAGCCAGCAGACACCCCATCGCTCCCGGGCCGACAACGGCGATTTTCATATTTTACCTCCTGTCCTTGTGACTTAGGCCAAAGCAGTCAATTTATTCAAAACCTTCTGCGATTTGAGTTCTTTTTCCAGGTGAAAATTCAAGAAAGCGTTTAAAATAAGCTCTAGTTCTTTTTTGATTTGCGGGTTAAGCCCCAGGTTCAAATTGTTTTTGAAATTATTTTTTTCTATATACAATATCGAGGCAATTGTGCCTCTAAATATTGAACGCGAGGCTTTATCCTTATGAAAGCAGCCTTCACAGAGCAATCCGCCTAGGCTCAGGCTGAATCTTGATTGTCCCATAATTCTGTTTGAGCACGATACGCAGGAATCAAAATGCGGTTTGAATCCGGAAAGGGCAAGCATTTTTATTTTAAAAATAGTCATAATTTTTTCCGGAGTGGATGTTATTTCAAGTTCTTTCAAGCATTCAAGCGCCAGATTGAATACTTCCTCATTTTTATCTTCAGGCTGCATAACCGAAGCAATCAGCTCTACCATGATTCCCATCATTCCCGCTTTCATTATGTTCCGCCGTATATTAAAAAAGTTATCCTTCAGATCGCAGGCGCTTACCAGGTGCAGCGAAGCGCCGGATTTTTTATAAAATATGACATCGTTATATGAAGATATTTCAACGGAACTGGCAAATTTCTTAGGATCTGTCCGAATGCCCTTAAACAAGCCGCTGAGTTTGCCGAAATCCCGGGTGTAAAAGTCCGCGATAAGAGAGGTTTCGCGGAAGTCCATTCTTCTTATAATTATTGCTTCGGTTTTATGGATTGGCATATTCAGCTTCTTTTTTGCGCATTATTTTCGCATTTTTCGGGTTGT
>JAQUOO010000099.1 GCA_028717055.1 Candidatus Omnitrophota bacterium
AGGTGTAGTTGGCTCCATCGATGTAGTCATCCCCTATGGCTATACGCTTGGCTCTTAGCTCACGGTAGACTCCATAGGGAGAAGGATAGTAGGTGGTGATGGTTAGGGTGTCTTCGGCAAAAACCGGAGGAGACAAAAGAATATTGAGAATAGACAAAGAAAATAGGAAAATGGTTCGGATATTCCGCTGTTCAGTCATATTAATAGTATACACCATCATATATGGGGGTGTCAAATATTAAATTGTATGGAATAATAGGTTCCATGGAAATTTTAACTGGAATACAATTAGGCAGGAAAATTAAAGAATGCCGCAAGAAACAGGGAATTACGCAAGAACAATTAGCCGAACTTGTGAGAACCAGTTATAAATACATCCAAAGAATCGAAGGAAAAACTCCTCCGGATATACGCCTGACAACCATCGTAAGACTTGCCAAAGCTCTTGGAGTAACGCCCTCCAAATTATTACAATCTTAGCGCAATCATAACCAGAGTTGCCTTTTTAATGAAGATTCTGATTGCAATGCGCCAGGCTATTTGCTATCATTTTGATTATGGACAAGCTAAAGGTAGCGGTTATTGGCGTGGGGCATTTAGGAAGTGTCCACGCCAAGATTTACAAAGAAATCCCTAACTGCTCGCTCGTCGGCATCTGCGATACGGACAAGGCCCGCCTGGAGCAGACTGCCAAGACTCTTAATGTCCCCGGATACCGGGATTACCGCGAAATTTTCGACAAAGCCGACGCCGTAAGTATTGCTACGCCTACAAAGCTGCATTACGCTGTAGCCAGCGAATGCTTAAAGCAAAACCTGCATGCTTTGGTGGAAAAACCCTTTACTCCCGCTCTCCAAGAAGCTGATAATTTGATAAAAATAGCCAAAGATAAAAACTTAATTCTTCAAGTCGGCCATATCGAACGCTTTAACTCGGCCTTTAGCGCTACCCAAAGAATAATCAAGGATCCAAAATTTATCGAATGCCACCGCCTCTCCCCTTTTCCCAACCGCTCTCTTGACGTAGGCGCGGTTCTGGATATCATGATCCATGATATCGATATAATCCTGGGATTGGTTGCTTCGCCTGTAGAACGCATTGATTCCATAGGCATAAACGTGCTTACTTCTCTCGAAGATATTGCTAACGCCAGGATTACTTTTAAGAACGGCTGCGTAGCCAATCTTACCGCCAGCCGCATTTCCGATGAAACAATGCGCAAAATCCGCATCTTTCAGGAAAACACCTATATATCGCTGGATTATAAGAATGCCGAAGCCTGGGTATACCGAAAGGGGCTGCTAAAAATTTCAAAGGAAAACCTGCCGATTGAAAAAGAACAACCTCTGCAAAAAGAATTACAGGCATTTGTCGACTGCGTAATCAATAAAAAGGAACCTCTGGTCTCGGGTGTAGTAGCCCGCCAAGCCCTAAAAGTAGCTTTAGAAATTCAAAATCAAATATGGCACAGGAATAAATGACAAAATCCAAAGCACAAAATAAATTCAAAATCAAAAACCCAAATATCAAAACAAGCATTTTGCCATTGAGTATTTGTCATTTAAATTTATTTTGAATTTTGGGCTTTGGCCTTTGACATTAAACCTTACTACATAAATTTTTAAAACCTAAGATGCAACAAAAAAATATTTTGATTATCTGCGGCGAACCGTCAGGCGAACTCCACGCGGCTAATCTTACTCTGGCAATAAGAAAAATTGCCCCTGAAATAAAGATTACGGGCGTAGGCGGAGCGCTCCTTGCCAAAGCCGGAGCAGACATTATCTACGACATAAAAGGCCTAAGCGTCATGGGGCTTTTCGATGTCCTAAAAAAGCTTCCCCGTTTCTTCGCCTTAAAGAGAATGATTCTGGATAAACTCTCTTCTGATAAATTTGACGCGGTCATCTTCGTGGATTTCTCCGGGTTTAATCTGCGCCTTGCTAAAACAATCAATAACCGCATCCCCGCTATTTATTACGTCAGCCCGCAAATCTGGGCATCCCGCCCGGGAAGAATTGAAACTATAAGAAAGTATATCCGTAAAGTCATTGTCCTATTTGAATTCGAGAAGAATTTCTACAAAAAATACGGCATGAATGTGGACTGCGTAGGGCATGCTTTATTGGATATTGTAAATCCGACTATGGCAAAAGATGAACTGCTCCAGAAGCTAAACCTTGCCAAAGAAAAAAAGACTATCGCCCTTTTGCCGGGTTCACGTAAACAAGAAATCAGAAAGATCCTGCCGATAATGCTTAAAACCGCCCACATAATGAATAAGAATAATGAATTTCAATTCGTAATCGCCAAAGCGGCTCAGGCAGACTGGAAGGTTTACGACAAAATAATCAAGAAATCCGGCGTGGAAACCAAGTTTCTGGAAGGAAAAACCTATGATGCCCTGAATATCGCTGACTTTGCCCTGGTTTGCTCGGGAACCGCAACGCTGGAAGCCGCAATAATGCAAAAACCTTTTTTTATAATTTATAAAATGAACTTGTTGAACTATCTGCTTTACCGCCCACAGGTTAAAATACCCTATATAGGCATAGTAAATATTGTGGCCGGAAAGAGAATAGTTCCGGAGTTTATCCAGTTCCAAGCGCAGCCTGAAAAAATAGCCGCGCTTGCATTGGAAACTCTCAAGAACCGCGTTAAGCTGGAAAATATGCGCATTGAACTGGACGAAGTAAAATCCGCATTAGGCTCACCCGGAGCCGCTCACCGCGCCGCAAAGTTGGTAATCGACTTCTTAAACTCTTAATTCTCAATAACCAAATCACAATGACGAATGAATTTCCAAGTTCTAATTCCCAATTGGATATTTAATCATTGGGACTTCATTCGACATTGAGGCTTGGATATTGGTAATTTAACTATTTATTATTAGAATGACTCGGCCATCTTGATGCGCTCATCAATTGGCGGGTGATCAAAGAAGAACAGCTTGATTATTGGATTAGGATTCCTATCAGAAAGGTTTTGCTTGGCGAGCTTATCCATCGTAGAAATGAAAGCATCCTTTAACCCGGTAGCCTCAAGAGCCAGAGAGTCCGCGCTTCTCTCAAAACTCCTGCTGATAAATGCCTCTAGCGGACGGGTAATTATGCCAAACAGGATAAAATAAACCAGAATAACCGGCAGCGCAGCCAATTCCCCCAAAGAATATAAACCAAACATATCCAGGATACTGCCATTGGTCCGGAAAATCAGGTAAAATACCGAAAATGTCAGCAAGGAATTAACCACGACCAATTTTAAAAGATGTTTTAACTGATAGTGCGCAAATTCATGCGCCAGGATAACTTCAATTTCATCATAACTATATTTATCTTTTAAGGTATCAGCTAGAATTACCCTACGGGTATCGCCTATTCCCACAAAAGCGGCATTTGCCTTTAAGGTTTTTTTACTGAAATCAATCTCGAAACAATCTAACAGCTTCACCTTCATTTTCCGGGCCAATTGCATAATCCGGCTGCGCAAATTTTCATCGTTGAGCTTCTTGTATTTAAAAAACATCGGAATTATAAGAACAGGCATAAGTTTGGCCATAACCACACTAAAAAAAATCCAGAAGAGCGAAACTATAAACCACCAGTTGGCCGGATTGTGCTTTAAAATAAAGTAGAAAGCCCCGATTAAAATAAGGCCAATGATATAAGAAATCACGCCTGCCTTAA
>JAQUOO010000100.1 GCA_028717055.1 Candidatus Omnitrophota bacterium
GTTTGCCGTCGCGCAAGGAAATTGTTGCGCCAAAAACATCATAAGAAGCGCGCAAGGAAAGAGGCTTATCAAATTCAGGCCCCTGGATTTAGGTTTGATTATTCCTATGGCTAATAACCGGGCGGCAGGAAGAATCCTGGGGGTAAATATGAAAGGATTTTTGCCGGTATTCTTTCATTATCTTATGTGTATTTACCGTTCTTATAGCTTAAGGAACAAGCTTGGAATTATAAAAGATTTGACAGGAATCAATGCCTAACGCCTTCAGAAAAAATAACTTTATTGAGCGTTCGATAAAAGATGCGGTCTTATTTTTTAAATATTCCATCTTTTCCGAGGATAAGGCTCAAGAACGCGGCTTTTTGCAATCGCTTGACCCAAGAGTCAAGTTGGTTACTTTCACCGTGCTTTGTATTTGCGTGCTTTTTGTAAAAAATATCGGTTTATTGATTATTTTATATTCTTTTTCGCTTCTGTTGGCGTGTATTTCCAGAATTAATTTAGGATTTTTTCTAAAAAGAACCTGGATTTTTATTCCCTTATTTTCCCTGTTTATAGCGCTCCCGGCGTTATTCGATTTTATTACCCCCGGAGAAAGTCTTTGCGTTTTCAGGATTTTTGGTTTAGAGTTTGTTATTACTAAGCCCGGTTTATCAGGTTCGGTTCTATTTGTTTGCCGGGTGGCCACCTCAGTATCTTTTGTGGTTTTATTAAGCTTAACCACCCGGAATTCAGTATTGCTCAGAGTCTTGCGCATTTTTAAGGTTCCGCAGGTTTTTGTCATGGTTTTTGGCATGACTTACCGGTATATCTATTTATTTATGGAGATAGTGGAGAATACCTATCTTGGTATAAAAAGCCGCACCGGAGGATTAATCCGGCGTAACAAGGGGCAATCGATAGTCGCCTGGAATATCGCGACTCTTTGGCAGAGGTCATTTAAATTGAATGAAGATGTTTATGGCGCCATGTTGTCCAGAGGCTATAATGGCGAGCCGGTTTTGCTGGATGAATTTAAAACTTCGCCAAAAGACTGGATTTGGTTTTGTTTGGTAGCGGTAATATTTACCGGAGTAATAAAATTCGGATATGGATGAATCGATTTTTAAAGTGGTTAACGCGCACTTCTCGTATCTTAACAGATTTTCCGCTTTATGCGGAATAGATATGGAAGTTAGAAAAGGGGAGAAGATAGCAATTCTCGGCGCCAATGGTTCGGGAAAATCTACGCTCTTGCAATTGCTGGACGCGCTTCTCTTCCCGAATAAGGGAGATATCTTCGCGTTCGGCCGGCAATTACTCGAAGCCGACTTTAACGACCCGGAATTTTGCCGGAAATTCAGGAGCAAGGTGGGTTTAGTTTTTCAAAACCCGGATATCCAGCTGTTTTGCCCGACGGTAAAAGAGGATATTTATTTTGGGCCGTTGCAGCTGGGTATTGAAAAAAACGAAGCCGGAAAGAGGATAGAGAAAATTGCCGGGGATTTGGGAATAGGCGGCTTGCTGGACCGCGCTCCGCATCAGTTGAGCGTGGGAGAAAAACGCAAAGTCGCAATCGCTACTGTCTTAGTTATTGAGCCGGAAATTATCCTTTTAGACGAGCCGACAGCCGGGCTTGACCCCCAAACTTCCAGGCGTATAATAGATATTATCATTGAGGCTAACGAGCACGGAAGGACTATTGTTACCGCAACCCACGATTTGCATGTTGTGGAGGAAATAGCGGATAGGGTTTATATCCTAAACCGGGAAAAACAAGTGGCTAAATCCGGCCCGGCGCAGGAACTGTTGTCTGACACGGAACTTCTGCGGGAGCATAATCTTACGCATATGCATAAGCACAGGCATAACGGCCAAACGCATATTCATCCGCATCAACATTTGGATCATCATCAGCATTAAGAAAGCATGAAGAAAAAAATATTGTTTACTCTCGGATTTATTTTTCCGGCGTTGTTTATGGCGTCAAACATGGCGCAGGGAGTTGATCTGCCTAAATTGTCGGTGTTTCATTCGCCATCCTGCCACAGATGCGTTGAGGTAAAAAAAGATATCTTGCCCCAGATCGAAGGAAAATTTAAGGATAAGCTGGACATAGAATATTATGATATTGCCGATATCAAAAATTACGCTTTTTTATTCGGCCTCAAAGAAAAATATAATAAAGACTTTGAAATAACCCTTCCGGTATTCTTTATCAATGGCCAGTTAATAAACGGCAGAGGCGATGTAAAAAGCAACCTGGAAATAGCCATTAATGTCGCGTTGGGTGAATCGCCAAGAAGCGAGCCGCCCATAATGGTAGATTTAGTCAGGCATTTTAATGGTTTTAAGCCTCTTGCTATCGCGGGATCAGGCTTAATCGACGGAATCAATCCCTGCGCCTTTACGGTCATCGTATTTTTTATTTCGTATCTGGCCTTTCAGGGGTATAAGAAGTTAGAGCTTATCATTATCGGTTTGACTTTCATATTTTCCGTGTTTTTGACTTATTTGCTGATTGGCTTGGGAATTTTTAATTTTCTTTACCAGATAAATAGTTTTTGGGTTATTTCCAGGGTTTTCAACATTTCGATCGGAATAATTAGTTTAATCTTGGGAGGGGCGGCTATTTACGATTTGCTAAAATTCCGGAAAACGCAGGATACGCAAGGTTTGCTTCTGCAATTGCCCAGAGTAGTAAAAAACAAAATACACTCTATAATTGGCTTGCATTATCGTAAAACGGGGGAGCCTGAAGCAAGAAAACCGTTATTCGGCCGCCTGGTTAAGCTGATTATCAGCGCTTTTGTTACGGGGTTTCTGGTTTCAATTCTAGAAGCGGTCTGCACCGGGCAGCTCTATCTTCCGGTGATCAGTTTCATTTTAAAGACCACGCCGTTTAAATTGAAAGCCTTTGGATATCTAATAGTTTACAATATTATGTTTATTGTCCCTTTATTCATAATATTTATTTTGGCTTTGTTTGGAGTTACTTCGGGCGCCTTCGCCCAATTCATCAGGAAACATATGGCGAGTATAAAATTACTTATGAGTATAGTATTCATTGGCTTGGGAATATCCTTGGTCTGGAGGGGGTAAATGAATAAGGTTTTAGGTTGCGGTTTTTGGGTTACCGGGTTGGCGATATTTTTATTTTCTTCATATACGGTTTGTTTGGCCCAGCAGGCTGACCCGTATGTTTGGAATTTTGGAAAAGTTAAGCAGGGGGAGGTTGTCGCGCATAAGTTCACTTTAGTCAACGATTCTTCCAAGATACTTAATATCACAGGCGTAAATACTTCCTGCGGATGCACTGCTTCGGAGGTCAAAAAGAAGGTTTTGTCGCCTCAGGAAGTTACCGGGGTCGAGGTAAAGTTCAATTCCGAAGGTTATTCGGGGGATGTGCAGCAGTTTATATACGTGAATACCGATAATATTGACAAGCCGGTGATTAGGTTTATAATTAAGGCCAACGTAGTTAACAATAGATAAAGTTTTAACATTAAACTACGCATTCACCAAATCCCAATGACGAATTAAGTCCCAATGATTCAATTTCCAACTGGAACATCGGAATCTGGAAATTCATTCGTCATTGGAGCTTGGGTATTGGAAATTAATATTTCTATAAGGAGGTAAATTACAATGTGGTCTTTACAGCTAAGGATGTGGTTATTATTGACGATACTTTTTGG
>JAQUOO010000101.1 GCA_028717055.1 Candidatus Omnitrophota bacterium
ATCCGGCATTCCGGATATTCCTTGAAGAAATTTTTTATCCCTGGCGGAACTTCAGACCCTTGTAATTTTGACTTTACCTCAATGGCTATTGGAATCCTGTCTTGAACAACAATAAAATCAACTTCTTCTTTTTCTCTGGTACGCCAGTAGTAAATCTCCTGGCTGACTTTTAAATGTTTCTGCATTTCATGCAAAACAAATGATTCTAAAAGTGCTCCTTTTTCCGGACGTTTGTTTAGCTGCCTAAAATCTCTCAAAATAGCATTTCGGATACCGCTATCAAAATAATAAATCTTATTTACCTGCTTTAACTCTCTTCCGCGATTGGTAAAAAAAGGTTTGAGCATATCCAGCAAAAACATCTGGTTTAGAATGGCGAGGTCCTTCCTCACCTGACGGAGCGAATAATTAAGGTCCTGGGATACGCTATTCTCGCTTAAAAGGCCTCCTTCCTGGGCAGCTAATAAAGTGAGAAAGCGATTAAATGATAGAATATCTTCCTCTCTGAGGAGAGCTTTTATATCTTTTTGAATATACGTAGCAACTAAATCCAAAAGAAGCCGTTTTTTCGCCTCTAGCGTTCTTTCATGCACAAGGCCGGGCATTCCGCCAAATATAATAAATTCCTCAAGGCGCTTTTTCAATATACGATGAGTAACGAGTTTAACCGGCGTATAAATATCTTTTGGCAGGTTTATGGATTTGGATTTACCGGGAAGCCATTCGGAAAACGATAAAGGAAACAGCCTGTAAAGGCGCCTCCTTCCCGCGAGGCTCTCCTTAAGGTGCTTGTGCATTTCAATAGCCGAAGAACCGGACGCATAAATTTTTACACCTCTAAATCCGTCATATACGGCCTTAAAAAGTTTGGTAGCGTTAGGAAGATAATGGAACTCGTCTATCAAGATAGGCTTTTTCTCTTGGCATAAATCATCCAGAACTTCCTTAAAATCTCTGGCAAAATAAGTGGCATCCGCGGGCAGTTCTAAATTAAAATATCTATATTTGTTTTTATTTTTCCTGCAAAATGAACCGACTTCTTTAAGCAAGGTAGTTTTGCCTACCTGGCGGGGACCTATAATAATACCCACCTCTCTTCGCCTTAGATCCGCGATAATATCAGTATAAATAATCCTTTTTAAGCTCATGGCGACATTCTATACGATAGCGTATAGTTTGTCAATAAATATTTGAGAGGTTGAGAGGTTAAAGTAGTGATTCCCGTGAGGACGAGCAGTAATATTCGACAAGGGGACGACCTCTCCGGATACAGACTAAAGAAACAAAAAAACCGTAGTAAAAATTGCGGGCTTATTAGAACGATTCAGGGGGAAATATACCCTTGCGAGCCCGATAGGGTGAAGCAAGGACCAATTTCATACAAATAAAATTAGAGAAATTGGATTCCTATTATGTTTAACGAAGAAAAATCTCTCGTTCTTAAAAACCCGGTTATCTTTTTGCGCCGGCCGGACCTTTGATAAAAAACGGTATCGCGCTAAAAACTACCGTTCCGCCAACCACCAAAAGCACATACTGTGTCGGGTTGCCCACCGGTAGCTGCGACGGCGGAAAGAAGGCGACGATAAAAGCAAAAAGAACACCACCAATCCCTACTAATCCCACCACCCACATCCCGATTATTCCTCCGGGAACGCGAAATTTACGCGTCATACCTGCAGACTTATACCGCAAAAAGATGCCGGCAGCGTACATTAGCCCATACATAATCAGATATAAAGTAATTGTCATCGCGCTAATCAGGAAAAAGGCCACGCTGACATTCTTAGTAACAAAGTAGATACCGGAAAGCAAGGTAACTATGGCTGCCTGTACTAAAAGGATACTGACTTGAACACCCCGTGCATTGGTCTTAGCCCAAAAAGCAGGTAATAAACCGTCTTGGGCAGTCTTCAGGAGGCCGCGGCTAGGACCGACAATCCAAGAGGTTACACTAGCCAACGCTCCAAACATTACTAAAATACCTACTAATAAAACACCCCAGGGTATATGCATCTGGTTAAAAGCTTTTTGGAATGTCTGCATAAGGCCTGACTCAACATTAATATCATTATAGGGCATGATCGCAGCTATGGCAAAAGCACCTAAGGTAAAGAGGACAAAGACGATTACGGAAGTAAGAAGTAAGGCCAGGGGATACTGTACCTGTGGCCGGGCCATTCTATTGGCGTGTACAGCATGTACCTCCACCCCAGCAAAAAGCAGAAGCACCCCGGCAAGAAAGGCAATATTACTTAACCCGCTCATCTGCGGAAAGAGGCGCGGATGCACATGGCTATTCACTACCACATCCACCGTACCCTGCGCTGCCGGCAGGTGTAGAAACCCTATTGGGTTACCTTGCATCATCCAGACCACTGCCAATAGTAATAACACCAGAGCCGGTAAAATTGACCCTACCACAAATCCGTAACTGGTAATACGCTCAATCAAACCTCCCCCGCGTAGAGACATCAAGGTTGCCATCCAGTAAAAGATGATACAAAATAATCCTGTGTAGATACCGCTATTTGCTAACTTGTCTGTACCGATAACATAGGCAAAGGTAGCGGCGGCAAACGCCAAAACAGTAGGATACCAGACTACATTCTGCACCCACTGTAGCCAAATAGCCACAAAACCCAAACGTTTACCAAAGGCCTCTTTAACCCATGTGTATACCCCACCTTCCTCCTCGCCAAACATCCCGCCGAGTTCTGCGGCTACCAGTGCAGCCGGGATTAAAAACAAAAAAGTGGCAAATCCAATATAGAAAAATAAGGTAAACTCCTCTTTGGCGATCATCGGCAGGCCGCGTAAACTCATTATCGCCGCCGATGTCATCATCGCCATAGTAAAAACAGTCATCTTTGATTTTACCATAATCCCTCCAATCTAGCTGTGTTTAAACCCGCCTGCCTCTTTTTCGGTTAAGGGCTTGGTCGGCGGGTGTTTAGTGAAATACTCCAGCGCCCGGCGCATATCATCCAACAATAAAGATGCTAAATCGCGGCTAAGGCCCCGGCGTACTAATATACGCTGCACTGCCAGGTCCTGCCGGTTTGCCGGCATGGTATATGCCGGAACCAGCCATCCGTAGATACGTAAGCGGTCGGCAATATCAAAAAGGGTAAAACCTTTCGCCTGGACATCTTTAAGCTTCCAGCAAAGAGCAGGTATACCATCTTTACCGTTATAAATAATTTCAAATTGACCCATCTTTGCGATCTCTTCAGCAAGATAGATCGCCACATCCTGACAAGATTTTTGTATTTTATAATAACCCTCCCTGCCTAAACGTAGGAAATTATAATACTGGGCAACAATCTCTCCTCCAGGCCGGGAAAAGTTTAAGGCAAAAGTAGGCATATTACCGCCGAGGTAATTGACATTAAAAATAAGTTCTTCGGGCAGGTCCTCTTTATCCCTCCAGACTACCCAGCCTACGCCTAAAGGCGCCAAGCCGAATTTATGGCCCGAGGCATTAATAGATTTTACCCGCTTGAGGCGAAAATCCCATTCCAATTCCGGAGAAAGAAACGGCGCCAGAAAACCGCCGCTCGCCCCATCGACATGAATAGCAATATCCAAGCCAGTTTTCTTCTGCAGGCCGTCTAAAGCCTGACTGATTTCTTTAATCGGCTCATATTGT
>JAQUOO010000102.1 GCA_028717055.1 Candidatus Omnitrophota bacterium
GTTCGGTCAGGTTGAAGTTATTCAAAGGTAATTGTGCAGCCGTGGGCAGAAAATCCAAGAATTCGCTTTATAAAAAAGAACTTAGCACCTATGGCAAAGAGGATAAATTTGATCAGAAGCTGGCCGAAGGATTTATAAAACTGTGGGCTATGCCCTATAAAAGGTAATTTCCCCTTGCGTCAAGACGCAGAGCTGGTTTATTCCAGAGAGAAATGCCATATGAGAGGTAATAGGGAGTAGATAGCAGTTAGTATGTAGTAAGCAAGGAGAACAGGAGAAAAAATGGCGAAAAAATTATGGGGGGGCAGATTTAGCAAGAAAACCGACCCGTTGGTAGAAGAATTTACCAAATCGATACAGTATGACCATAAGCTTGCTAAATACGACCTGCTTGGATCCATATTCCATGTGCGGGTATTAGAAAAAGCCGGTTATCTAAATAAAGGCGAAGCGGATAAATTAGAGCAGGGGTTAGGCGATATCCTTAGAATCCTGAAAAATAAGTCTTTTCAGGTTGGCGCCAGCGATGAAGATATCCATACTTATATACAAAATCTGCTTCAGAAAAAAGTTGGGGATTTGGCTTTAAAGCTGCATACTGCCAGATCAAGAAACGACCAGGTAGTTTTTTCAACCAAATTGTACTGTAAAAATGCCATAAGAGACACCAAAGGCTGCATAGGGGAGTTGATATCCGTTTTACTCGGGTTGATAAGCCGGAATGCCGGTATTATCATTCCGGGTTTTACCCATATGCAGCACGCGCAGCCGGTTTACTTAAAGGACTATTTGTTTGTTTACGCGCAAATGCTATCCAGGGATACGGAAAGGTTGGAGAATATCGGCCAGAGATTAAAAATAACAATGGGCGCCGGAGCTCTGGCTGGCACGCCTATTGAAGCCGGGAAATATGCTATAGAAGCCGGTAAGCTTTTAAAAGGAGAATTTAAATTTATTGGCGAAAGATTTGATATTGAAGCAACAGTTAATTCTTTGGATTTGGTTAGCGACAGGGATTTTGTTATCGAGATAGTCGGCGCCTTATCTCTTGTTGCTACGCATCTTTCCCGGTTGGCGGAAGATTTGATTATCTGGTCCACGAAAGAATTTGATTTTGTGGAGGTTGACGAAGCTTTTTGCACCGGCAGCTCACTTATGCCGCAAAAGAAGAATTCGGATGTCCTGGAATTAATCAGGGGTTACTCCGGAAGGCTGTATGGCAATTTAGTGAGCGTATTGACGATGATGAAGGGGTTGCCCTTAACCTATAACAGGGATATGCAGCTGGACAAGGAGCCCCTTTTTAATTCATTTGAGATAGTTTCTTCGGAATTGAAGGTATTGACCGGCTTGATTGCAACTTTAAAATTTAATGCAGCTAAGATAGAGGAGCAGCTCAAGGACGAATCTTTATATGCTACGGATTTGGTCTATTATCTGGTAGACAAAAAAATACCGTTTAAGAACGCGCATACCATTATCGGAAAATTAGTAAAATATTCAATCGATAACGATATTTCAATCAAGGATATGCCGGAGAGTTTGTTCAGGAAGTTTTCCGATAAATTGATTAAGAAGGAAATAGTTAAATTATTAGATCCCCTGGTTTCAGTGAAGTCGAAGAAGTCAATTAAGAGATAGCGATTTAAGCCGATTGTTCGGCGGGAAAATAAGGCAAGGCTTGCGCTTAAGTTAAAGGATAAACTTATATGCACGAATTTAGATACAAAAGAAATGATTTATATTGTGAAAATGTAAAGATCCGGGATTTGGCTGAGAAATTCGGAACTCCGCTGTATGTCTATAGTTATACGACGTTAATCGGCCACTTCCTGAAACTGAAATCTGCTTTTCAGGCTGTTAATCCTCTTATCTGTTATTCGGTTAAGGCAAATTCCAATCTTGCCATTCTGCGGGCTTTAGTCGATAAGGGGGCGGGATTGGATATTGTTTCGGGAGGGGAATTATTCCGGGCCAAGAAAGCGGGCTGTCCTGCGGAAAGGATAGTTTATGCTTCAGTGGGTAAAACCGCTTACGAAATTGAAGAAGCGATAAAGTCGGGAATTCTGTTTTTTAATGTTGAGTCTTTCCCGGAGTTGAAGAATATTCAGCATATCGCAAGGCGCCTGAAAAAGCGGGTAAAAGTAGCTTTGCGGATAAACCCGGATGTCGAGCCCAAGACCCATAAATATATTACAACCGGCAAGCTTACCAATAAATTCGGTATAGATTTTGAAAGCGCCAGGCGGATTATTTTATTGACCAGGGGTTTTTCGCATGTAGAGATTTCCGGGCTTCACATCCATATCGGCTCGCAGATTACTACGGGAGAGCCTTTTGCAGCAGCGATAACGAAGATAATTGGATTCATCCGGGGCCTTAAGCGCGAGGGGATAGTTATAGAATATCTGAATATCGGCGGAGGGCTGGGGATTGTTTACGATAGGGAGATGCCCCAGACGGCAGATAAATTTGCTGCCAGGATTTTGCCTTTGTTAAAAAAATCCGGGCTTAAAATAATTATGGAACCGGGCAGGTTTATAGTAGGCAATGCCGGAATTTTGGTAACCAGAGTTCTTTACGTAAAAAATACTCCGAAAAAGAAATTCATTATAGTAGATGGAGGCATGAATGATTTGATCAGGCCGGCGCTGTATGAGGCGTATCATCAGGTGCTTCCCGTCATAAAAGGCTTTGGCCGGGAAGCTGAAGCGGAAAAGGCGGATGTAGTCGGGCCGATCTGCGAGTCAGGGGATTTCTTCGCCAAAGACAGGGTTTTGCCTTTAGTCGAGGAAGGAGATTGTCTGGCGGTGATGGGCGCGGGGGCGTATGGTTTCAGTATGGCAAGTAATTATAATTCCCGGCGCAGGCCGCAAGAGATTATGGTGAATAAAGACAAGGCGTTTGTAATCCGTAAAAGGGAATCTTACGGGGATTTGGTGCATAATGAATCCATTCCCCGCGAATTTAAATAAGATGAAAAAGATAAAATTTACCAAAATGGTGGCAACCGGTAATGATTTCGTCGTTACTGAAGCCAAAAGCCTTCGCCTGTCCGGCAGGCAGGAAAAGCCAAAAGCCAAAAATTTCAATTATTTGGCCGAAAAGATCTGTAACCGGAAATACGGCGTAGGCGCAGACGGCCTGCTTGTTTTGGAGAAGTCAAGGAAAGCCGATATAAAAATGCGTATTTTTAACGCTGATGGCTCGGAGGCCGAAATGTGCGGAAACGGCGCTCGCTGCGCCGCCTTGTATTTAGCAAGCCGGAAACCGAAAGCCGGAAACCGAAAGCCAAAAATAGAGACCAAAGCCGGAATCCTCGATTCTTTGGTGGGAAAAGATAGCGTTAGGATAAAACTTACTTCTCCTTGCGGTTTAAAATTAGGCATTCCCGTATTGATAAATGGCTGCCGGCTAGAAGCCAATTTTATTAATACCGGAGTTCCGCACGCGGTAATATTTGTGGAAGGTCTGGATAAGATTGATGTGGCAGCTATCGGAAGCCAAATTCGTTATCATAAGGAATTTTCGCCAAAAGGGGTAAATGTCGATTTTGTAGAAGCGGCAGGAAATGATTCGATATGCGTAAGGACTTATG
>JAQUOO010000103.1 GCA_028717055.1 Candidatus Omnitrophota bacterium
ATATATTTTTGCGGGAGGAAGATTGAAAACCAGAAAACCGAAAAGCGCTGCGCATAAGGATAAGGCAAGTATTTGAACATCAAACTGATAATGAATAAAAGAAATAGCGAAAAAGGAAACTCCCGCAATCAAAGCTACGCTAGCGGATAATCCGTCAGAAATATCGAGCAAGTTGAAAGAATTGGTTACTCCTAAAATCCAAACAACAGTAATTAGCAAATTACCCCAAAAACCAAAAAAAACTATGTGGGTTCTTATGCCCGCCAAAGGCAAAAGTAAAGCGCATATAAACTGCAAAAAGAACTTCTGGATAACAGACAATTCCCTGAAATCATCGGCTAACCCAAAAACTAACATTACAAAAGCTACCCCAACAACAGAAAATAAAGTGCGAAGATCACCTTGAAAAAGGAAAAAACCTATCAGGGAAGCAAAACCAAAAGCAAGACCTACACAAAACCCGCCTACTAGGGGAATCTTTTGGGTAATTAAAATATTAAAGCGCGAAGAAATTTTCTTCAGCAAAACTATGAGCAGGATACAAATAACTAAACCGGATAGAAAAATCAGGAAATATTTACCCACAGCAAACCCCGCTACCGCAATTCAAATATATCCGTTCTACTTCCTTAAGCATATTCGCCGCCAAGAATTCAGGCCTTTTAATTATACTCGCAGACTTTCTTACAAAAGACTCCCTTAAATTACAATCTTCCAAAAGCCGGGCGATTCTATCGCAAAAGGCCTGAGGATCCCCGGGCCTTACCAAGAATCCATTTACATTTTCTGAAATAACCTCTCTTATGCCGCCGGTATCTGTAGCAACAACCGGAACTCCCGCAGCCATAGCTTCCAATACAGCAATCGGCATTCCTTCCCAAAGCGAAGTCAACGCAAATATATCTATCGCCGATAAAATAAGCGGGATGTCGCGGCGCCACCCCGTAAGAACAAAATCATTGCTCAAATCAAGCTCCCTAATCAACCGTACCAGCTTATTGCCGAGTATGCCGTCCCCGACCATCAAAAACTTTGTTTTGGGGAATATCCTCTTCAACAAATAAGCTGACTTTACGAAATCCAAAGGGGCCTTCTGAGGCTTGAAACAGGCAACCGAGCCTATAACCGGATTGTCCTCAGGGAAACCCAAATCTTTCCTTATTTTATGGCGGAAAGAATTACTTCTGAAATCATCAGGCGCAATCCCATGCCTTATGAATATATACTTCTCTTTATTCCCAATTCTTCTCTCCAGCCCCCTGCCCTTATCACATTCTGAAAACACTACGATTCTATCGGTGAATCTGGCACAAAATCTCTCGAGCCAAGCATAGAGATAGCTTACGCATTTAAACTGATAATCATTAAAACTCCAGCCATGCACACTATGAATTATGAATTTTACCCTACATGTCTTAGCAGCAAGCCTCCCCAAAATACCTGCTTTTGAACTATGAGTATGGACAATATGAATATTATTCTTCTTTATAAATAAGCATAGCAATAGAAATGATAGCAAATCTTTAATAGGATTGACCGGGCGGTCCATAAATGCGCAGCGATAAAACTTAAGCCCCTGAATATTAATTACCTGATCGAACAACTCCCCTCTGTTAGACGTAAACAGAAACAACCTGAACCTATTCACATCCAAAGACTGCAAGAGGGTTAACAGATGCTTCTGAGCGCCTCCGAGTTCAAGCTTAGTAATTACATAAAGCAGGTTAATCTTTCCATTTTTAGCCATCGGATTATTATACTATTTGTGGCTTTAATCTACAATCAATAAATACCTGCTATTATCCGGCTGAAAGCGGTTTAAGCGCAATATCTGAACCAATTGCGCATCGAACAACGAGAGACTAAAAATATTGAATTGTTTAACGTGGATTATTAAATCCTGTGAATATACATAGCTTAAGGATGGATTATAGAATTATCCGAGAACTACGCATTATCTGCTTTTAAACCAATTGATAGTCCTCTGTAACCCCTCTTCAAAGCCTACGACTGATTTCCAGCCGAGAACCTTTTCAGCCTTAGAAATATCTGCCAGAGTTTTAAGGACGTCTCCAGGGCGTTTAGGAAAGAACTCCGGCTTGATATTTTTACCCATGATCTTGCTCAATATCTCTACCAGATTAAGCAAGGTATTATCCCTGCCACATGCTACATTTAATACTTCATGTCTAACATCCGTAAGTAAAGTTGCCTTAATATTCGCCTGGACAACATTCTCCACATAAGTAAAATCCCTGGATTGTTCGCCAGTCCCGAAAATCGGAGGCTGTTGATTGTTAAGAAAACAGTGGATGAACTTAGGTATAACGGCCGAATACTCATCATCAGGCGCCTGACGAGGCCCGAAAACATTGAAATACCTAAGACATATCGTTTCTAGCTTAAAATGTTCGGAAAAAATACGGCAGTAATATTCTCCCGCTAACTTCGATAGGGCGTATGGAGAAACAAGCAAAGGATAATCAGCTTCCTGCTCGGGGAATTTACTTGTATCTCCATATATCGAACTTGATGAAGCGAAAACAAAACGTTTAACTTTATTCTTGGCTGCTGCTTGTAAAATGAAATAAGTACCGTCTATATTAACATGGTTATAATTCAGGGGCTCTTCCATAGACTTAGGCACTGAACGTAATGCTGCCTGATGTAAAACATAATCAATACCGCTTGTTGCTTTTTCGCAGGTGGCGCTGTTGCAGATATCGCCGCGGATTAATTCAAACCTATCTCCATATTCTTTTACAAAAGATAGATTCTCTTCTTTGCCGCTTGAAAAATTATCCAATACCCGCACAAAATGCCCGGCTTCAAGAATTCGCTCGGCGATATGCGATCCGATAAAACCAGCTCCACCCGTAACTAAAAAACGCATCCTAAGCTCCTTTCGCAATGAATTTATCGCTTAACTAATATTCATCCAAAATATCTTATTTTCAGTCTTTATAATTATATCTTGCCTATCCAAATATGCAATGGATTTAGCACCGTTAAAACCACAATTACAATCTGCTTACCAATACACACTGCTCCAGGACCCCCCAAACCTCCTGCCTAAGAAACTAACGATTACAATGACCTGAAGAATACGTTGTAACTACAATCCTTGCAGAGCGGATTATTCTCGATTTTATGGGATAGATTGTGCCGGAAATCCTGAATCCTCTTGCCGTTCCAGACTGCCCCTATAGTATCCCTAAAGATATCCCCAATGGGATAAGCAAGAAGCACATCTTCACAACAAGGAGCAGCGACACCGGCTGAATTTATCACAAAAGACATCCACGGTTTCAAGCACCTCTTGGGCGCTTCTCGGGGATTTAAATAAGACGGCCTGATGTATTTTTTGTCGCTAGGAAGAGAAGCCGTAAACTTTTTCGGGAAAAAATCGATTCTTGCCGGTTTTATGAATACCTCATCCACTCCCACCTCGCTTGCTAAATCGAGAAAATCCTCTATCTGGTTTTCGTTCTCCTTTATAGCTATCATCTGTAAGCATATACAAGGATTTAACCTGCGGTCCTTTCTTCTCTGCGCTACCAATG
>JAQUOO010000104.1 GCA_028717055.1 Candidatus Omnitrophota bacterium
TGTATTTAGAAGATTTCCTAATACGGATAGTTGTAAACGCTGGTTGTACGCATTATTAACAGAAAGAAGCTTGGTGAACAACAAAACTACTGAATACGAAAGTCAGCATAGTTCTTGACAGTGTGCTATCCAATATATCCTTGACCCTTATATCAATTTGCGGTAATATTAATCATAAATAATTACTTGTCGATCATACGTAGCCTTTTTTATAGAAAGCGAGGGATATAATGGAAGAAATACTGGAAATTTTGGAGAAAGATGGGCGAGTTAGTCCTGAAGATATAGCTAAGATGCTGAAAAAGAAGCCTCAGGATGTAAAGGCCGCAATCAGAAAATACGAAAAAGAGGGCGTAATTCTCAAATATAAAGCGGTAATTAACAGGGATTTGGTAAAAGCCGAGCCTTGCGGATTGCGGGCGCTTATCGAGGTTAACATCGTCCCGCAGAAAGACGTAGGATTCGATAGAATCGCCGAAAGAATCTATTCGTTTCCCGAAGTCTCCAGTTGTTATCTTATTTCAGGGACATACGATCTTTTGGTTATAGTTGAAGGGAAAAATATACATGCCGTTTCCAGTTTTGTTGCCGAAAAGCTGTCTTGTCTTGAAAACGTCAGAAGAACAACCACGCATTTTTTACTGAAGAAATATAAGGAAGACGGCGTGATTTTGAAACAGAAAGAGGAGAATAAGAGGATAGCGATATCGTATTGAAATACCAATGTCCAAATCCTAATGTCAAATGAAACCCTCTGCCTACCGGCAGGCAATGATTCAATGTTTCAATCGGGAATTGGAATTTGGAACTTCATTCGTCATTGTGGCTTGGGATTTGTGAATTTAAGTTAAAAAATGAAAGATACTATATCTAAAAAGGTAGAGCAAATGCAGCCTTCGGGCATCCGGGCTTTTTTTGACCTTGTCCTGGGGATGAAAGAAGTTATATCCTTAGGCGTAGGTGAGCCGGATTTTGTTACTCCTTGGGTTATTCGTGAAGCAGGGATTTATTCGCTTGAACAAGGGTTCACCGGTTATACTTCCAATAAGGGTTTATATAAACTGCGTTTAGGGCTGCATCGTTATTTAAAATCCAAGTATAATCTGCATTATTCTCCGGATGATGAAATGCTTATCACTGTGGGGGTAAGCGAGGGGGTGGATCTTGTTTTAAGGGCGATAATTAACCCCGGGGATAAAATAATTGTGCCTCAGCCAAGCTATGTTTCCTACGGCCCGGTTACGGAATTAGCCGGCGGTATTCCGGTCTATATGGATACCACCAAAGACGGTTTTAAATTAACTCCTGAGAAGCTAGAGAAGGCAATTGACAAGAAAACCAAAGGAATAATCCTGAATTATCCGGTTAATCCCACGGGTGTTTCTTATCGGAAAAAAGAATTAGAGGCTTTGGGTAAAATAATATTAAAGCATGGCCTTATCTGTATTTGCGATGAGGTTTATAGCGACTTAACCTATGATTTTGAACATACTGCTTTCCCCGCTTTAGCCGGATTGAAGAAAAATACCGTCTATCTCAACGGATTTTCAAAGTCATTTGCTATGACCGGCTGGCGCGTGGGGTTTGCTTGCGGGCCGAAGGAAATTATATCCGGAATGACTAAAATCCATCAGTATACTATTATGTGTGTTCCCATAACGGCTCAAATGGCGGCGGCTGAGGCCCTGGTGAGCGGAAAGAAATCAATAGAAGAAATGAAGCGTGAATATGGCAGGAGGCGCGAATTCGTAGTGGAGGGGCTTAATCTTATGGGTTTACCTTGTAATAAGCCGCAAGGAGCTTTTTATGTTTTTCCTTCGATAAAGAAGACCGGATTAAGCTCGCTGGAATTTTCGCAAAAACTCCTCAAAGAGGAGAAGGTAGCGGTAGTCCCGGGGACTGCTTTTGGCCAATGCGCAGAAGGATTCATCAGGATTTCTTACGCTTCAAGTATGGAGAGCTTGAAAGAAGCATTGCTACGGATAGAAAGGTTTATGGGTAAATTATAAAATGCCTAAAAAGAAAACAGAGCATTACGAAATTTATACAAAGCAGATTGAGGCGCTCTCCAAAGTAGCCAACCTTATTAATTCAGGGATGTATCTTGAAGAGTTGCTGCGTTTGATCGTGCATGTTACTGCCGAGATTATGAATTCCAAGATTTCTTCGCTTATGCTGCTTGACCCCGGCAAGAACGAATTGGTGGTTAGGGCAACTCAATCCATTTCCGAGGAATATAACAAAAAGCCGAACATAAAGCTGGGAGAAGGAATTGCCGGAATCGTTGCCAAAGACAATAAACCGGTTTGTGTTTTAGACGTCAGGCAAGACAGCCGGTATCTAAACCGCGATATTGCCGAGAAAGAGAAGCTTTATTCATTGGCTTGCGTGCCTCTGGCGGTAAAAGGAAGGGTGATTGGCGTATTGAACTGCTATACTTCCAAGAAGCACGCATTTTCCAAACATGAACTCGGCCTTCTTGGCGCATTAGCCAATCAAGCGGCGGTAGCCATTGAAAACGCGGAGCTGGATTTGAGGGCGCGTTCAGCCGAAGAGGCCTTAACTACGCGTAAGCTTGTCGAGCGGGCCAAAGAAATACTTTCGCAGGAAGCCAACATCCTGTCATCGGAGGCTTACCGGCTTATTCAAAAACAGAGTATGGATTCGCGTAAATCCATGCGCGAAGTTGCCGAGGCCATTATTTTAGCCAAAGATATAAGGGGTAAAAAGGCTTGACATTTGGATAATCTTATGTTAAGCTTTACTTGTTACAGAGATGTAACAGATAGACATTGAGGTCTTCTGGGCAAGTAATTACTCGGAAGACTTTTTATTTGCAGGACTAAGGTGTCCTTTATCCGTAAGACGGGTAAAGGACTTTTTGTTTTTAAAGGGGCGAGAATATGAGTTTTGAAGAGTTGAACAGAAGGCTTTCACCGACCGTAAAAAGGATCGCCTATAAGCTAAACGGCCGTTACCGGTCATTCAGCCATGACGATTTGTATCAGGAGGCTTTTCTTCACCTTTGGAACAATTTTAACTCCGGGAAGCTGTCCAATAAGACAGATAGTTATATTCTGCAGGGTTGCTATTTTCATTTAAAGAATTACATCCGTAAAGTGAACGAGAGGCCTAATGTAATAAGTTTAGATATGCCGGTTAGCCAGGAGGAAGACGACAGCTCTTTGGAAGGAATATTGTATTTGAGATTTGGGGTTCAGGAAGATTGCCGCAATCTCCTGCATGTAAAATTCTTGGCCGAGGCTATTCAGAATAACGGGTTTAGCCATCGAGAAAAAAGAATAATTATGTTTCTTAAGGACGGGTTAACTACCAGAGATATAGGTAAGCGAATCGGGCTTTCGCACGTCAGCGTGGTTAAAGCAGTCAAAAGAATTCGTAAGGAAGCCAAAGAACATCTTGATTTAGAATAAAAAGGTTACCAGATTTAAATATTTGTTACTTGTAGTAATGTAAGACACGCATTGAGGCGTAAAATAGACTACGGCGTTCCTTGGAAAAGGAGCGCTTTTTTATTTC
>JAQUOO010000105.1 GCA_028717055.1 Candidatus Omnitrophota bacterium
AATTAGGTGCCGCTTCAAGACATTTGTAGCCCAAATACGGAATTGAGTAGCACGGGTTGAATTAACCCTATAGCCAACCGAGATTATTACATCAAGATTATAGAATTTTACAGGCTTATCGGAAAAAGGAATGTGCAAAAAATGCACATTGCCTTTTTTCTTCTAACTCATTGGAATGGAATATATTACCAAGATGCTTAGTAATAACACTGCGTTCGGTCTTGAAAAGTGTTGCTATCTGTTCTTGTGGGAGCCAAACCGTTTCCTGCTCCAGTTTAACTTCAAGCTGAACCTTCTTGTCTTTAGTCCGATAAATTATAATTTCACCTTTTGCCGGTATTTCCGTTACCTTATTTTTCATAACCTGCCTCACTAAACATAAGTATTTATTCAGTTATTTTGTCTTTATATATATCCGCAAGAAAAGGCATAATAGTCCTAAGGGAATAAAACCAGAGGCCAACCGAAAATACTAACAGATATTCCTTTTTTCATTATTATTTTCTCAACATTGCGTAAAAAGTTAACCCGGCTTGCGGCGCTTTATATTCCTCCAATAACCGAAAACCATAATGCTCATAAAAAGCCACGTTTCTTGCATTATTAGTTTCCAGATAACAAGGCAAGCCGTCAGCCGAAAATCTTTCCAGCATTGGCTTAATCAATTTACCGGCGAACCCGGCTCCCTGGAAATCCGGGACAATGCCAATGAACGCCAAATACCAGTGCGGAATCAAAATATGCTGCTCATGTTTTGCGTCAACAAGCTCGTTTAGCGAACGCATACGCTCGATAAAATCACTCTCCGGCTTGCTGCATAAAACCTCACCACCCGCCTTATTAATTAATTCCGGCGTCATTTTAGCATATCGTGAAGGGAGCCAAACTGCCGCGCCCTCAAAATGTGGCGAGGTTGCGTATGCCTCGCCATAGAAAAACGCGTAGCGCAGCATAAATTTAAAAAATAAAAACATAATTTCTCCTCTTTGCGGCTCATTCCCGGCTAAAAATACCGCGAAAGGGTCGTTCTGGAAAGAGCGGACAAATACCTCCGCCGCACTATCAATATCTTTCTCTTGCAGTCTTAGCATAAATTTTCGATTCCATAATTATAGATCTTGCCGCTAACAGAAAAAATAATATTCTAAACAAGCGCCTTAGCCAACAACATCAACCCTTTGACTTCCAAACTCTACAAAGTCTCCCGGGCGCAGCTTCCGGCGAATTCTTGACTCAATAAGGCCATTTACCCTCACCGAACCCGCCTGTATCCGTTGTTTGGCTTCCGCTCCGCTATTAACAAGTTCCAAAGCCTTTAGCATATTATCCAACTCGACAAACTCTGTCCGCAATTTAAATTCCATTTTTATTAATATTCCACTTTAATATGGAAACTCGAGCGGCATAAACCTGCCCAGAAAAAGAAGGAGCCAGGGAATCCTATAGCAGGAATAAACGTTGGGATATTTTAGATTACTTAATATACTTTTTGATGCACTCGATAAGTTTCCTGGTAGTAACCGGCTTGGCCAGCATGGGATGGCCGCCGACAATATTGCCGCTTTCACCGGTTTCCTCTTCAGTAACCATAGCGGTCAAAAAGACAACGGGGATATCCTTGGTCTGATTATTTTCTTTTAGCAGGTTATAAACCGCCCCTCCGTCAATATCAGGCATAACCAAATCCAAAAAGATTAACGCGGGCTTGAATTCTATCGCTTTTTCTACCGCCTGCAAACCCGAAGCCAGATTCTCAACGCTATATTCACCCGTTTCCTCAAGATTTAACTTCACCAACTGGTCAATTGCGTCCTCGTCGTCAATTACTAAAATCCTCTTTTTGTCCATACCTCCCCCCTAGGCCTTAAAAGTCAAAATAGCAGCCGCTCCTTCGCCTGACCGGTTATTTTTTATCTCAATCTTTCCGCCATGCATTTCCACAATATTCCTGACTACCGATAAACCCAATCCCGTGCCCCCTTTGCCGCGTTTAGTCGTAAAAAAAGGGTCGAATATCTTACCCAGGGCTTCCTCCGGGATACCCGAACCATTGTCTTCTATCTTAAGCGCTACTTCCTTGGCGATAAAATTAAACCTGGTTTTCACCGAAATCCTGCCGCCTTCGAAGCTTGCCTGTAAGGCGTTCATAAGCAGGTTCAATATCACCTGCTCGATTTTGTTCTTATCCATCTTAATCGCGGGGATATCCGCCTGCAGGCTGGTTACTACCTCAATACGGCTTTTATCAAGCTGGTATTTCAATAAAGAAAGCGCCTTCTCGCAAAGCGTATTTATATTTTCCGGTTCCATATTCAATTTGCTAACCCGCGAAAAATCAAGCAAATCCCGGACAATATTGTCCGCTCTTTCTACGGCAGTCTTTACATTGTTGAATGCCATCAGGATATTTTGATCTTCGGGAGGAATCTTTTTTTCCAAATATTCCACTCCCTGGATAATTATGGCAAGAGGATTTTTTACTTCATGGGCGACCCCGCTGGCCAGCCCGCCGACAACCTCCATCTTAGCCGCCTGAATCAACTGCTCCTGGGTTTCTTTAAGCTTGCTATAAGCTGCCGTCAAATCCCTGGTCCTTCGTCCAACCTGGATTTTCAATATTAGGCTTAACAGCACAAAAATCAGCAACAAACCGAGAGCCGATATCAAAAACCAAAATAAGAAATTTAAGAAACGCCGCGTTTTTACATCTCCCAGCCATTTATCAAGAACCCGGTAGTAATAGGAATCTTTATCTTCTTTCAGCTCGACAATATTCCTATCTAATGCTTTCAAGAAACTGCCGTTCTTTCCTTTAGGGCTGGCGATGCGTGAATCCTCAGGAGCAAATACGATTGCGGTCTGGGCAACGCCGCTCTTGTTCCCATACTTGGCTCCGTATAAACGGCTGACAATCCCTATATCAACCTTATTCTCCTCTAAAAGCTTAAACACCCCGGCATAATCGCCTGCCTCGACAAAAGCGCAATCAAGCTTAAAAGCTTTAGCAAGTTTCTTAAATTCCAGATAATATATATCGTTGCTTACTCCTGCGACTATCTTGCCCCTTGAATCAAGAATCGACTGAACGCCTGATTCTTTCCTCGCATACGCCTCTCCCCAATCCGATATGATGAATTCAGCGGTAAAATCATAAAGCCCGCTTCGTTCCTGCGTATAGACAATATCAAGCAAAAGATCGATCTCACCGGACTTAAGCCGTTCTAAACACTGGGGCCACGTTCCAAAGATATATTCAATTCTCCAACCTTCTTTCGAGGCGATTTTTTCCAGAATATCAACACAGATACCCGCGGGTTTACCCTTAGAATCAACAAATACAAGCGGAGCATCCTCGTAAATACCCACCTTGATGGAAATATCCGCTTGCCCCCGGCAGCAAAAAACAGCCGTAAAAAACACGATAAGTAATATACAAAACGTTGTTTTTTTCATTTATTTAGCGAAAATAGTATAAAGAGAAACTAATAATAAGAAGCCTCCGAATGCTTTGCGCAATATAAGATTAGGGACGGCCA
>JAQUOO010000106.1 GCA_028717055.1 Candidatus Omnitrophota bacterium
ACCACACTAAAAAAAATCCAGAAGAGCGAAACTATAAACCACCAGTTGGCCGGATTGTGCTTTAAAATAAAGTAGAAAGCCCCGATTAAAATAAGGCCAATGATATAAGAAATCACGCCTGCCTTAAGCTGATCCTTAAACCAATTTCCCAAGCTTTGCCTGCTTAAGGAAAATTTGTGCTCCAAGATGTGCGATTGATAAAGATTTAACGGAAGATTTAAAACAAAATAACCCAGGAAAACCATTAAAATATACAGAGGAACGGCTAAAACGTTTGGCGCGGAAATATCTAAACCCGAAGCGAGGCTTTTGGATAACCCTGATTTTAAAAATAAAAAGATAAGGACAAGAGTATAAATTATCCCGGCTATATCCAGACTGTATTTAATATTGGAGTAATGCTTGGCTGTATCGGACATAAATTTAAACTCCTAATCACCAAATTCCAATGACGAGTCAATGATTCAATTTCCAATCTCCAATTGGAATATTGAATCATTGGGGCTTGGATAATTAATCATTAAATAAAGGCTCTTATTTGTTTTCTTTCTTTAAGGGCTTGATGTTTACGAAAGTACGCACCTTGCCGTGGCTGGTCTTCTTTTTGGTAAAATAAACCGAGCCGGCGCATTTAGCGAATAACGTGCCCGGGCCTTTTACATTCACCCCGGCCTTATAGGTATCCACTCCTCTTACCAATATCTGCCCGGTTTTAACTATCATACCTGCCGAAACCTTGCTTGATTTGTCTTTCTTTGGGGTTGAAAATCCACCTGCCATATAATTACCTCCCTGTATAATAAACTATTAAATTCTCAATCACCAAATCCCAATGGCGAATCAATGATTCAAATTCCAATTTCCAATCGAACATTGAATCATTGCCTGTCTGCCGACAGGCAGAGGATTTCATTCGACATTGGAGCTTGGATATTGGACATTAAATTAGGATATTACCACAAATTCCCTATTCAAGCAACACTTCTTCATCTTTGGACGGTATATAAGAATTTAGGCCATTTTGAGCAAGTGTTTCTTGCAGGGCAAGCGCCTGATCTTCTTCGCCATGGACCAGAAATATGCGTTTTAAAGGAAGACAGGCGGATACAAATTTTACCAGTTCATTCTTATCCGCATGCCCTGACATAGCGTTAATCACTACAACTTCCGCGTTAAGTTCATATTCTATCCCGAATATGCGCACGAACTTTTCTTTATCTACGATTTTTCTCCCCAGGGTATCGCGAGCCATATAACCTACCACCAGAATCATATTCCGGGAATCTTCAATATTATTCTGAAGATGATGCAGGATCCTGCCGGATTCGCACATTCCACTGCCGGCAATAATGATCATCGGCCGCTTATCCGCGTTTAAAGCCTTGGATTCTCTTTGCTCGCGGATAAACCTTAAGTTCAAGAATCCAAAAGGGCTCTCTCCCCTGGCTATGGCCTGACGATTTTCTTCATCCATATAATCAGGATGGGCTTCAAAAACCTCGGTAATGTCGGTAGCTAGCGGGCTATCCACATAAATGGGGACATTAGGAATCAATTTTTCTTTTAACAAAGCATTTAAATAGTAGATTACTTCCTGCGTGCGCTCCAAAGTAAACGACGGAATAAGCACCTTGCCTCCCCGGCGCAATGTCCGGGATATCGCCTCTCTTAGCCTTGACTGGGCTTCTTCTATGGGAGCATGTAACCTGCCGCCATAAGTGCTCTCAATAATCAAATAATCCAGCCCTTTGGGGATAACTGGATTATTCAGCAACGGAAGGTTTTCTCTTCCCAAATCGGCAGCGTAACCAAGGCGGGTATTGCGGTTCTCATCTTTGATATCCAAGACAACCACAGCCGAACCCAATATGTGCCCGGCGTCAACCAGTGTCGCGCAAACATTTTTCGCTATGCAAAATTTCTGGTTATAAGAAATCGGCCGGAAAATCCTGGTAGCGCGAGAAGCCTCTTTCTTGGTATAAAGAGGCTTTCTCTCCGGCAGGCCTATTCTCTTATTGATTTTATTAACATAGCTTACGTCTTCTTCCTGAATTTTTCCGGAATCAATAAGCATGAGTTCGGTTAACGCTTTAGTAGCGGAGGTTGTATAAATTTTACAGCGCAGGCCCTGCTTAATCAAACTCGGGATATTTCCGCAATGATCTATATGCGCATGCGACAACACAAGCGCGTTTATCAAGCGGGGATTAAAACTAAAAGTGGTATTTATTTTATAAGACTCATCGCGATGCCCCTGGAAGAGCCCGGCGTCAAGCAAAACCTCGGTTTTTCCGGCTGAAACCAAATGGCTTGAACCGGTAACAGTCTTGACTCCCCCTAAGAATTTTACTTTAACCGCCATAGGAATCGCCCCCCTGATAAAAAGATATTAAATTACTGATTAGCAAAAAGGTAAAAACACAGGCCTAAAAAACCACGGCTAAAAACACCTAAAACTGTTTATTCAGACTAATGTCAAATACCAAAGCTCAAAATTCAAAATAAGCACAAATGACAAAATGTTTGTTTTGACATTTTTGCTTTGGATTTACTTTGGATTTTGAATTTTGTCATTTGTCATTAAACTCTTTTATCTTAACTTGTGATTCTTAACTTTTTACTTTTGAATTTTGACTTTTATTATCTGGGTTATTATTTATCATAAGTAGAGTAGAAATACGGGGTATGAGCGGGGAATTCCGCGGCACAGGTATCCACAAGCTTAAAGGCAGGGCCGACAGCTAATGCCTTGCGCAAGTTAAAAACATCTTCTTCGGTCTTGCCCCAAAGCTTGGCCAATTGCTTATCGCTAAAACCGAATTCTTTGGCTTCCAGCATCAGCTCTTTGGATATGTTATCCTTGCTCCTGATGATTTCTTTTTCCAAGTCAATAATTTCCTTAAGGTTATTCAGGAACCAACGGTCAATTTTAGTAAGTTCAAAAACCTTTTCCAAACCCAATCCGCATCTAAAAGCGTCTCCAAGATAGAATATCCTCTCCGCTGTCGGAATTCTTATTTTCTGTTCAATATTCTTCCTGGTCTCTTCATCCGTCTTAATATCGGCTGGATCATTAAATAAAACACTCTCCAAACCGTATTTTTTTATCTCCAGGGAACGCAAACCCTTTTGCAGCGCTTCTTTAAAGGTCCTGCCTATGGACATCGCTTCACCGACGGATTTCATCGAAACAGTTAAAGTCGGGTCAGCCGAAGGGAATTTCTCGAAAGTAAAACGCGGAATCTTGACTACGCAATAATCGATTGCCGGCTCAAAACAAGCCGGAGTTTCACGGGTTATATCATTAGGTATCTCATCCAAAGTATAGCCAACAGCTAATTTTGCGGCAATCTTGGCTATCGGAAAACCCGTTGCCTTGGAAGCAAGGGCAGAACTCCGGGATACGCGCGGGTTCATTTCGATAATAACCATGCGTCCGGTATCCGGATGAATGGCAAACTGGATATTTGAACCGCCGGTTTCAACGCCAATTTCCCTAATGCAGGCAAATGCCGCATCGCGCATTTTCTGAT
>JAQUOO010000107.1 GCA_028717055.1 Candidatus Omnitrophota bacterium
TGAACAGAATAAGCCTAAAAAAGGCCGTCGCGTCAATAAGAAAGTATAAACGTTTCCTGATTAGCAGTCATACCAGCCCGGAAGGAGATGCCTTAGGTTCAGAGCTGGCTGTCTATTCTTTATTGAAAAAACTGGGTAAGGAGGCTTTTATCGTTAATGAGGACCCGCTGCCGCCGGAGTATAATTTCTTGCCCGGCAAAGAAAGCATAAATCTTTATAAACCTGATTTGGGGAATATTGATTTTGACTGCATGCTTATCCTTGATTGCACGGACTTAAGCCGGATCGGTTTGGTCCGCAAGTTGAATAAGGATAATAAACCTATCATTAATATAGACCATCATATAAGCAACAAGGAATTTGGTTTAGTCAATTGGGTTGAACCTGAAGCGTCTTCAGCTTCGGAGATGGTTTTCAGGCTTTATAAAGAAATGCGCGTTCCTTTCGACGGGAATTCAGCTTTGTTTTTATATGCCGGCATGCTTACGGATACCGGGTCATTCCGTTATTCGAACGCCTCCGGGTTTACCCATAAAGCCGTTGCAGAGCTGTTGGGTTTTCGCATCGATGTAAATCAGGTATATAAAAATATTTATGAGGACATACCTTTTGGCGATATGCAGATATTAATCAGGGCGTTGTCCGGTATACATACGGTGAATGCGGGAAAAATAGCCTGGGTGGAAGTCCCGGCAAAATTATTAAGGCACAAGAAGCTGTCTTTCGATTTGACCGACCATCTTTTGAGCTTTGTGCGGGCGATAAGAGGAGTTGAGGTGGCGGCGCTTTTTAAAGAGAATCTGGGAGTGAGAAACGAGATCCGGGTTAACTTAAGGTCTACCGGACTGGCTGATGTGAATAAAGTAGCTCAGGGTTTTGGCGGGGGTGGCCATAGGACCGCTTCCGGATGCACTATCCGCGGTAAACTTTCGGATGTGCGCGCAAAAGTTATCTCCAGCATCCGCCGAAATCTAAAAATAACATAACCAGATAATTTCTCCGATGCGGATTATCTACGGCATAAACAATATCAAAAAAATAAGAAACCCGGTAATAGCTATGGGTGTTTTTGACGGTTTGCATCGCGGGCACCGCCGGATACTTAAGGCCGCAAACGCCAAGGCCGAGAAGATCGGAGGCGAAAGCGTCGCCCTGACATTCTATCCTCATCCGCAAAAAGAAGAGAGCCTGTATTCGCTGGAGCATAGGCTGCAGCTTATCGCCGAATTAGGCTTGGATGTCTGCATTGTAGTGTATTTCAGCAGCCATTTCTCCAGGATAGAAGCCAAAGATTTCGTTGAGGATGTTTTGGCGGATAAAATCGGAGCAGCCTTTGTTTATGTAGGCAAGGATTTCCGATTCGGATATAAATCAAAAGGAAATCTGGGTTTTTTAAAGAAAATGGGGAAGGTTTGCAATTTTAAGGTCAGGGGTTTCAGTATTATAAAAGTCCGCGGTATTGCGATAAGCAGCACATTAATCCGCAAGCTCATAAGAAATGGGGATATTAAGGAGGCGCAGAAACTGCTGGATCGGCCGGTGAGTATCCTGGGAACGGTTATCCGGGGGACGAAAATCGGCAGGCTTCTGGGTTTCTCGACGGCAAATATTAATCCTCATCATGAGGTGATTCCATCAGAAGGGATTTATGCCGTGAGGGTAATTTTTGGCAAGAAAGAGTTCAAGGGCGCCTGTTATATTGGAACCAGGCCGACCGTGCCCGGCAAGCTCAAGGCTAAAGGTCCGCACAGGCGGGTGAATGTAGAAGTCCACATCCTCAACTTCCATAAAAACATTTACGGGAAATACCTCGAAATAAAGTTTGTCAAAAAAATCAGGCCGGATAAAAAATTTGCCACTTTGGCTATTTTAGCAAAACAGATCCAAAAAGACGTCATTCGCGCGAAAGAAATCCTCTCTTAATTCTCAAGAATTCCACAATATATAGTCGTTTTAATCCCAAATAGCCACTACTTGTTGATTTATAATCAGTTAGGTAATTATTCTTCTTGACAAAAGGGAGTATTTTATCTATACTTTCTCTATTAAGTGGATTGAAGTGGAGTAAAGTGGAAGCCTGTTTATTTGACAGGCGAGGAGTCGGATTATGTTTTACGGGGAATTTTCGCATTCTATAGACCGTAAGGGCCGCCTGATTTTACCTGCTAAATTTCGCGAAACGGCCAAAACCCATTTCGTCGAAAAATTCTTTATTACCCGCGGATTAGATAACTGTCTTTTTATGTTTTCCGAAGAAGAGTGGCGTTCTCAAGAGTCTAAATTTAAGGCCATGCCTTTTACCAAGCTTGAATCGCGTAAATTTAACCGTATATATTTTTCCGGCGCGGTCGAAATAACTTTTGATACACAGGGAAGGATTCTCTTGCCGCAATACTTAAAAGATTACGCCCAAATCAAAAAAGATGTAGTTATCGTCGGTGTTTCTAATCGTATCGAAATTTGGGCTAAAGATAAGTGGTTAGAGTTTTATGGAAATTCCCGGCAGTCGTTCGAAGAAATTGCCGAGAAGTTGATGGATGTCTGATATTAAAATTCATACTCCCGTTATGCTGCGGGAGGTTTTGGATAACTTAAATTTAAAACCCGGCGACACAATAGTCGATGCGACCTTAGGCACTGCCGGGCATTCTTTGGCAATCTTGGAGAGGATTCTCCCTGGAGGAGGCCTTATAGGTATTGACCGCGACGGAGCGTCTTTGGCGGTTGCGCGGGAGCGCTTGGGTGTATTTGAATCCGCCTGTAAATTAATCCACGGAAATTTCGTGGATATAGATATGCTCTTGGGAAATTTGGGAGTTAAGTCGGTCGATGGAATTCTTTTTGATTTGGGCATCTCTTCTTTTCAATTGTTTGACGCTTCGCGCGGGTTCAGTTTTCAGGGCGATGGCCCCTTGGATATGCGGATGGATAAAGATAGTTACATATCGGCGTATGACCTTGTCAACAATCTTAACGAAGAGGAGCTTTCGACTTTACTCTGGAATTTCGGCGAAGAGAGATGGCATAATCGCATTGCCCGTTTGATTACGCAAGAAAGGGAGAAGGAGCCTATTACTACCACACTGCAATTGGCTGATATCGTAACAAGGTCTATACCTTCAAGATACCGCCACAGGCATTATAGGATACATCCGGCTACCCGCACGTTTCAGGCAGTGCGTATCGCCGTAAACAGAGAGTTGGAGATTTTGGAAACAGCAGTTAATAAAGCCATTGTAATTCTGGAGAAAAAAGCTAGAATATGTTTTATCTCTTTTCACTCTCTGGAGGATCGCGTAATTAAATTCGCGTTCCGTAAGGCGCAAGAGCAAGGATTGATTAACATAATAACACCTAAACCTTTAACGCCTTCTGCCGCAGAGGTAGAGGCAAATCCAGCTAGCCGCTCATCCAAGCTGAGGGTGGCAGAAAGAGTTTAAAGCTATGAGAATGAACAAATTTTTATCCATGGCTGTAAGT
>JAQUOO010000108.1 GCA_028717055.1 Candidatus Omnitrophota bacterium
ACAAAACCTTGGTTTTGTCATTTGTAATTTTAATTTTGAATTTATTTTGTGCTTTGGATTTTGTCATTAAGCTACTCATACCTCAATGCCTCTACAGGTTTTAGCCTGCTTGCCCGGGATGCCGGATAAACTGTCGCGATTAAAACAATCAGCAAAGCTGATATAATGATCAAGGTTATATCCGGCCAAATCTGTATACTTACCGGAAGCCGGTCGATATAATAAATATCCAGCGGCAGTTTTATAAATTGATACTTCTTGAGCGCAAAGCACAAAACTATTCCGGCAAGAAACCCAAGCGTTGTCCCCAGTAACCCGATTATCAACCCCTGATAAGTAAAAACCTTTCTAATGCTTAAGGCGCTCATACCAAGAGCCTTCAAGATGCCGATATCCTTGGTCTTCTCAACCACCATAACTATTAAAGTGCTTATAATATTAAAAGACGCAACCAGTATTATCAAAGTCAAGATGATAAACATAGTCAATTTCTCAAGTTTTAATGCCGCGAAGAAATTCTGGTTGGCTTCCATCCAGGTTTTCAGGTTATAATTGAAGTCGAGCTTGGAAGCCAAATCTTCCCTAACTGAACTTGCTAAATCCGGGTTATCCAATTTTATTGCCACTGCGGTTATCTGATTCGCTAAACCAAAGATATCCTGAGCGCTCTTTAAACTAGTGAATGCCAGATTGAGATCATAATCATACATTCCGGAATTAAAGATTCCGACGATCTTAAGCGTATAGGGCTTGCCCAGCGGAGAATAAAGGTTTAAAGTCGAATTCAGGCTTAAACCTAAATACCCGGCTAGTTCCTTGCCAACGATTATTCCGCCTTCCGCCAGACTATCGATACTCCCCTGCTGTATATATTCTCTAACCTTGGTTACCTTTTTTTCCGTAACAGGATCGATGCCCTTGAGGCCAACGGCGAAATAACGGTTGCCTTCTTTTAACAGCACCTGTCCCTGAATATACGGGCTAACCCCTTTTACATGAGGATTGACGGAAATAATTTTAGCAACCCCGTCGTATTCGCTTTTCTCGATGGCCTTAAAACTGGTGAGGTTGATATGCGAATAATTACCGACTATCCTGTCGTGCAAATCTTTATCAAAACCGGACATAACCGCAATAACTATGATTAAAGCCATCACTCCTATAGCTATCCCTAAAATCGAGATGATGCTGATAAGAGAGATAAACCTTTCTTTTCTCTTGGTAGTTAAATACCTCCAACTGATGAATAATTCCGTTTTCATTTATATAATCCCAACTACCTCAATGTCAAATGTTAAAACTCAAAATCCAAAATAATTCCAAATGTCAAACTCCAAAGAACAAAACGTATGTTTTGATATTTGATATTGGGATTTTGGATTTATTTTGTCATTTGGATTTGGTCATTTGTCATTAAGCATCTACGCCATCTTGCGGCCTTAACAATGGGAACAGAATCACATCTCTAATCGAAGCCTGATCAGTAAGCAGCATAACGAGCCTGTCTATTCCAATGCCCAAACCACCTGCCGGAGGCATGCCGTGTTCCAGCGCCAAGCAATACTCATCATCGACGTTTTTCTGTTCTGTAGTCACAAGTTCCTTAATCTCATCTTCAAAACGCGCACGCTGTTCAAGCGGATCATTTAACTCCGAATAGGCATTGCCGACTTCCATCCCGGCGATATATAATTCAAATCTCTCCGAGACCAGCGGTTCATCCTGCTTATTCTTGGCTAACGGACACATGCTGCTAAAGTAATCTGTGACGAAAGTAGGATTTAAACTCATTTGTCCTTCCAGAACCTCTTCGATAATTTTGGAAATCTGGGTCCGCGAAAGCTTATTCACCTCTTTGGCAAAGCCTTTGGCTTTAAGCTTATCAAGCATTGCGGTTTCGTCATCTTCAGGAACAATGCCAAATTCATTCTTAACCAGTTCCTTGAATGAAATCCGTTTCCACGGCGGAGTAAAATCCAGTTCCTTGCCTTGATAATTAATGATGGTTTTGGCAAATATAGCCTGGACCAAAGAAACTATCAAACTTTCAGCTAAATGCATCATTCCGGCGTAATCGGAATAGGCCTCGTAAACTTCCAGCATCGTGAATTCCGGGTTATGCCGGGTAGACACGCCTTCGTTGCGGAAAGACCGGTTGATTTCATAAACCCGGTCCAGACCTCCAACCAAAAGCCGCTTCAGGTAAAGCTCAGGGGCTATTCTCAAGAATAAGTCCATACTATATTCATTATGAAAAGTTTTAAACGGCCGGCCGGCGGCGCCTCCCGGGATCGAATGCATCATCGGAGTTTCCACTTCCAAGAAACCTTTTGCGTCGAGAAAATCCCGGATTGACTTAATTATTTTTGAACGCTGCCTGAACACCTTGGCTACATCTTCGTTTGAAATCAAATCCAGGTACCGTTGGCGATAGCGGATATCGACGTCGCGCAATCCATGCCATTTCTCCGGAAGCGGCCTTAAGGCTTTGGAAAGAATCTTTATCTCCTCCACCTTAAGCGTAGGCTCACCGGTATGTGTCTTGAAAAGTTCTCCCGCAACCTCGACAAAATCAGCAATATCGATATTCTCGTAGATAAAGAAGCTGCCTTCCCCTACGATATCCTTTTTAATGTAAAGCTGAATCTTTCCGGTCGAATCCCGCAAATCCAAAAATGCGGCTTTGCCATGCGAGCGCTTAGCAGTAATACGGCCGCAGAAAATCAACTTCCAGCCTTCTTTGAAATCAGCCACAGCAAGCCCTATATTCACGTATTTAGAGCTTTGAGCAGGATATAACCCCATTCCTTTAGCTTTAAGCGCCTCGGCTTTAGCCTTTCTTTGCTGAATAAGTTCGTTTAATTCCATAGTTTTATAATTATATAGTGGAATTGGGGTTATGTCAATTAAAGAAAAGGCCCGCCAAGGCTATTGACGGGCTCATTTCCGCGTCTAAACCCTATTTCAATCTAATTTTTGTATTCCGAGAGCTTCTTGATGCGTTTAAGCATATTGGGATGGGTGCTTAAGAGTTCCATCAATTTGCCCCCTAAGCCTAAGCGTATGTTTTTGTTCTTCAAAAGCAGCAATTCTGAAGGATCAATCGTCCCACTTCTGTCCAAATCAAGCTGCGACAGCTCTCTGATTTCGTTTCGGGCCTGGGATGGATCATTCACAAAAAAAGCCTTCAGGCCTTCGGACTCTTTTAATGCTTCCGGGCTCATTCTTGCTGAACCATAAACAAGCTTATAAAGGCTTGAAGCAAGCGCTGATGGCTGATTCCCTAAAGCTATCGAGCCTCTGTCCGCGAAATACTCGCGAATCCGCGAAGCATAAAGCACTAAAAGATTGGTGATAAAATAAAA
>JAQUOO010000109.1 GCA_028717055.1 Candidatus Omnitrophota bacterium
AAATTGAAAGACATAACTTTACGGCGTTTTGGCGAAGATTTTCTGATTGAAGGGTATGTAAGATAATGTTTGCCGGGATAGTCGAAGAGCTAGGAACGGTGAAGCGGGTTTTCCGCAAGGGGAACATTACGCTTATTGAAGTTAGCGCGGCCCTTACTCTGGTTGATGCAAAAATTGGCGATAGCCTGGCCGTAAACGGAGTATGTCTTACTGCCGTAGAAGTAAATAAAAATTACCTTGTTTTTGAAGCAATACCTGAAACCCTGAAAGTTACCAACCTTGGCGCCTTGAGAGCGGGTGAAAAGGTAAACCTTGAACGCAGCCTGCGCGTCGGAGACAGGATATCGGGGCATTTTGTTTCGGGGCATGTAGATTGTTTGGGCATTATCCGCAAGAAAGGATATTTTAATGGGAATCTGGCGTTGGAGATTGCGGTTCCTGTTGAGTTTATCAAATACTGTTTACCCAAGGGGTCAATAGCTGTAGATGGAATAAGTTTAACCATTGCATCTATTAAATCCAATACCTTTAGCGTTTATATCATTCCGCATACCTTGAAAAACACTACTCTGGATTTTCGGGGGGTGTCTGCCGGAGTCAATATTGAATTCGATCTTCTGGTCAAGAAAGAAAAATATTGTAAAAGTTTTTGTTTGGAATAAAATATAGTCAAAAAGGAGGAGGGTATGTTTAAATTGGACGCTAAAGCTTTTGGCTTGGCATTGGGGATTGTCTGGGGCGGGATCACTTTTTTGCTTGGCATCCTGGATATGTTGTATTTTTGGGGGAATTCCTGGGGCAAGATGATGACTATGGTTTACCTAGGCTATAACCCAACACTTATTGGATGTATAATCGCAGCTGTTTGGGGTTTTGTCTATGCTTGGGTTTTTGGTTTTATGGTTGCGTTGATGTATAACCGCTTGGTTGAAGAAAACAAAGCCGAAACAGAAGAAAGAATAAAGGCGTTAGCTAAAAAGATTTGGGAAAGAAAAGGCCGCCCCGCGAATACTTCCGCTGACGATTGGCGCGAGGCCGAGAGGATTATAAAAGGGAACCTTAAGCAATAATGCCGGGTAAAATAGCTGTCGTAGGCGCTGGCGCGGGCGGATTAAGTTGCGCGGCGCGCCTTGCCCGCGACGGCTATGATGTGCATGTTTTTGAGAAGCTCGATAAGTGCGGCGGGCGCAACCATTTGCTTGAAGACAAAGGCTTTAAATTCGATATGGGCCCGTCATTCGTGCTTATGCCGGATTTTTTTGCGGAAGCATTTTCTTATTGCGGAGAAGACCTCAAGGATTACCTGGATCTTAAAGTTTTAGATGTAAACTACAAAATATTTTATCCCGACGGCGATATCCTCAATGTTTATAAAGACTCCTCGCGCACCAAAGAAGAGCTGGAGAGGCTGGAGAAGGGAAGTAGTAAAAGCTTCGACAGATTTATAAAAGAAACCAGCCGCATCTATGGATTGGTCAGGCCCCTGCTCTATAAGTGTTTTACTCCCGTAAGTTTAGTAAACCTGTCTTATTGGCCGCTTCTTCTGAAATTAAAGGTATTCGAATCCTATTGGGGTTTAGCCGGAAAGTTTTTTAAGACCGATAAGCTGCGCTACGCCTTTACTTTTGAAGCGATGTTCATGGGCGTATCTCCTTACCAGGCTCCGGCATTCTACAGTATCATCAGTTATACCGACCACGTGCAGAAGATAGCCCACCCCATGGGAGGCATGTATCAAATTCCGCTGGCGCTGGAAAGGATGGCTAAAAAATTCGGCGCCAAATTTCATTACAATTCGGAAGTTGAAAAAATCTCGGCAAACGGCTCGATTAAATTAAAAACCGGCGAAAAAGAGCTTGATTTTGACAAGGTTGTAATTAATGCCGACTATGCTTACGCCAAAGAAAAACTTTTAGGGCAGGCCCTGCCGGATTACCGGTATTCCTGCTCGGTTTATCTTATCTATTTAGGGTTGAAAAAGAAGGTTGAGGGAGTAGAGCATCATAATTTGTTTTTTGCCAAAGAGCTGACCAGGAATCTCAGCGATATATTCAATACTGGAATAACCCCGGATGACCCTTCGTTTTACGTGCATGTGCCTACTGTTACAGACCAATCTCTTGCTCCGCAGGGAAAAGATATTTTTTATATACTTGTGCCTGTCCCCAATCTTTTAAAATCCAAAGAAGATTTTTCGAAGCTGGAAAACAGGTTAAGGGATACGGTAATCGAGAAGATAAATCAAAGGCTTAAAATCAGCCTGGAAGAGTTAATCGAAGTCGAACACAGATTTTATCCGCAGGATTTTACCAGGTATTATAACATAAAATTTGGAGCGACCTTTGGCCTGGCGCATAATCTTATGCAAAGCGCTTTTTTCCGGCCTCCGAATTCCGATTCCAGAAATAAGAATGTTTATTTTGTGGGGGCCAGCACCCAGCCGGGCGGAGGCCTGCCCGTAGTTCTTGCCGGTTCCCGGATAGTCGCGGATTTAATCAATAAGGGGTAATTTTAGAGCGAGCGGATATGGCGGGCTATATCCTGAATAGTCTCTTCAGGAGTGGATGCGCCTGCGGTTATGCCTACAGAGTCAGCGCCTTTAAACCAGCCGGATTTAATTTCTCTCCGGGAGTTAACCCACCAGCTATTTTTATTTAAAGAACGCGCTATTTCATAGAGCCTTTTGGTGTTGGCGCTTTTCTTTGAGCCGATAATTATCATCACATCGTTTTCTTTGGGCATAGTCATTATTTCTTCTTGTTTGGTCCGGGTAGGTTTGCAGATTGTGTTGAAAAACAGCAAATCCGGTATATTTTCCCTAAGGATATCGACAATCTCTAATACTTTTTTTAGGTTTTGCGTCGATTGCGCCACCACCGCGGCTTTTTTAATCCGTTTTAGTTTACTGCGAGGAATATTGCTGATTCCGTCAATTATCAGCGCTTTACCTTTTAGCTGGCCCGCTATCCCGTGGACTTCATCATGTTCTTTGTCCCCTATAATTATAACCTTGCAGCCTTTGGCTTGCGCGCCTTTGGCTATCTTATGTATTTCTTTTACCATTGGACAGGTAGCGTCGATAATTTCATAGCCGAGTTGTTTGGCCTTGACGAATGTTTCCAGGGAAGCTCCATGCGCCCGGATTAAAAGTATTCCCGATTTTGTCCTATTTAGGCGGTTTATCTTTTTAATCCCGGAGGCCTCAATTTTCTTGACCACAGTTTCATTATGCACTATATCTCCGAGCATATAAACTTTTTTCCCGGTTCGGGCGGTAGTAAGAGCAATAT
>JAQUOO010000110.1 GCA_028717055.1 Candidatus Omnitrophota bacterium
CTGCGGTAGTTACGATTGCTTTGGCCTTGGGTGTGCACCGGATGGTCAAGCGCCACGCGCTTATCCGCAAGCTCCCGTCGGTCGAAACATTAGGGTGCGCCACGGTTATCTGTTCGGATAAAACCGGGACCCTGACGAAAAATGAAATGACCGTGCAAAGGGTTTTTACCGGCGGAAGGCTTTTTGAGGTAACTGGTATAGGGTATGCGCCCAAGGGGGAATTTTTATTCGAGAAAAAACAAATTAATATTTCGGATTATCCGGATTTACAAAACACATTACGAAACGGCGCGCTCTGCAATGCCGCGCGTTTAGCCGAAGAATCGGGAGTTTATAAAATAATGGGGGATCCTACAGAAGGCTCCCTTTTAACTGCCGCCGGAAAAGCCGGGGTTTCCAAAGAAAAATTAGAGGAAGAGTTTGCTTTCGTCGATGAGATTCCTTTTGATTCCGAACGCAAAAAAATGACCGTTATCCGCAAGCGCGGGGAAACGCTGTTTGCGTTTGTAAAAGGGGCTCCGGATGAATTATTGGGCGATTGTATCAGCGTTGAGGAGAACGGGGTAACCAGAAAATTGAGTGAGGAGGATAAAGCCGTTATTCAAAAAGCAAATGACGCCCTAGCCGGCCAAGCTATGCGCGTTTTGGCGGTTGCTTACCGGAATCTGGATAAAAATCACGGAAATTATGACGCTGAAAATACCGAAAAGGAACTTACTTTTTTAGGCTTGATTGCGATGATTGATCCGCCTCGCGAGGAAGTAAAGAAGGCCATACAAGAGTGTAAAGCCGCTGGTATAAGGACGGTAATGATTACCGGAGATCATAAAAATACGGCGGTAGCCATTGCCCGGGAACTCGGGTTTTATAATGATGATTCGCTGGCGTTAAGCGGCGATGAGCTGGATAAATTAAGCGATGAAGAGCTTTTTGAAACAGTAAAGAAAATTTCGGTATATGCCCGGGTTTCTCCGGAACATAAATTACGGGTGGTGCGCGCCTGGCGCAGGCACGGGGAAATCGTCGCTATGACCGGAGACGGGGTTAATGACGCTCCGGCGGTTAAAGAAGCGGATATAGGCGTTGCCATGGGGATTACCGGCACCGATGTCACTAAAGAAGTCTCGGATATGGTGGTGACCGATGATAACTTCGCTTCGATTGTCGCGGCTATCGAAGAGGGCAGGGGTATCTACGATAATATAAAAAAATTCATCCATTATTTGCTCTCTTGTAATGCCGGGGAAATACTGGTGATGTTCATAGCTTCTTTAGTAGGCTTGATTCCTCCGCTTCTACCGATACATATTTTGTGGATAAATTTGGTGACCGATGGTTTGCCGGCGCTGGCCTTGGGGGTGGATCCTGTGGACCCTAACATAATGCGCAGGCCCGCGCGTAAGCCCAAGGAAGCGGTGGTCACAAAAGAAGGAGCGATTTTAATGCTAACGCAGGGAGCGTTAATCGCTTTATGCGCCTTGTTTGCTTTTGTCTTTGTTTTGTTTATAGAGAACGAAGGTGTTGAACGAGCAAGGACTGCCGCGTTTGTGGTGCTGGCTTGCAGCCAGTTATTCCATGCTTTTAACTGCAGGAGCTTTACGCTCTCATTGTTTAAAATAGGGGTATTTACTAATAAGAAACTGATTTATGCCGCTGGAATCTCATTTATTCTACAGATGGCTGTGGTTTACGTTCCATTCCTGCAAAAGGTGTTTAAAACCCAGAATCTGGGGTTGTTCGACTGGTTTCTGGTGGTTGGTATTTCTTCGTTTCCCTTATGGGCTATGGAGATTTGGAAAACAAGGAATAATTGGCTGGCTAAAGGCCGTTTAGTTCCCGGGCGCGGTAAGAACTAAATTAAAAAAAGATTGTAATCACTTCTTGGGGTGGTATTATAGGAAAATAAATCGATAAGTGGTCCGGGAACAATCTTGTTCCCGGAGGAGCTTTTTAGATGGTCGGGCCGCCATCTTGCAGGTTTGCTGCAGGATGGTTTTTGTTTTAAGGGTAAAGGAGCTAGTTATGAATAATTATTTATTCTCCGGTATCTTATTAATTTGCGCCTATTGCGCAGGCTGGATATTCTATGCAATTCTGGCGATTTTACTTAAGCGTTGGGGGCGCGCTATAGCTTTAAGAAGTTTTAAAATCAGCTGGGAGCCGCTTAAGTCTTCTCTGCGTTTTTTGATTCCCGTTTTGTGTATTTTAACGGTGATTCCTTCATTGCGGGTGGCAGATAAAGAGCGTTTGTTCATTGGTTATTTTGCCGACGCCATTTTTATCACTTTAGCCGGTTGGACAGCTATAAAGATTGTTCATATCCTTCGGGACGCTATTTTGAGCCGTTATGATATGCAGGTTCAGGATAACGCGCGCGCAAGAGGCATACATACGCAGATGCGCATGCTTGCGAATATTGCCAGCGCAGTCATAGTTTTGTTAACCGCTTCCTTTGTCCTGATGAGTATCCCGGGGGCAGGGCATATAGGGGTAAGTATTCTGGCTTCCGCGGGGATTGCCGGCATAGTCGTGGGTTTTGCCGCCCAGAAGACGCTGGGGAACCTTATTGCCGGAATCCAAATAGCCATTGCTCAACCGATCAGGCTGGATGATGTAGTTATCATTGAGGGCGAATGGGGCTGGATCGAGGAAATCAGCCTTACTTTTGCCGTGGTGCGTATATGGGACCTTCGGCGCCTTATAGTTCCGATAGCGTATTTTCTCGAAAAGCCTTTTCAAAATTGGACCAGGACTAAAGCCGACCTTATGGGCACAGTCTTGATTTATGCCGATTATAGCGTGCCGGTCAAAGAAATCCGCGATGAATTATCGCGTGTCCTTAAAGAGAGCCCTTTATGGGATAAGAAGGCTTGCACCCTGCAGGTTACCGATACAAATGAAAAGACGGTAGAGCTGAGAGCGCTAATGAGCGCAAAGGATTCTTCATCTTTATGGGATTTGCGCTGTGAAGTTAGAGAAAAACTGCTTGAATTCATGCAAGCCCGTTTCCCCGGTTCTCTGCCAAAGATTCGCATTGAAGGAGGCTCAAGATGAAAAGATTGCTTTTGTTTATTTTGCCTATTCTTATTATTGTCGCCGTAGTCTTTACGGTCTCAGGAATAATGCAGGCGCGTTTTACCGAAGACAGGCTGATGGATGACCTGCGCAGGAAAGCCAAGACTGTCGACGAGAGCCTGGAAGTATCGGCAAGATACATTCTGATAAATAATGATTTAAAATCGGCAAATCGTTTAGTGGAGGGTTTTCAGAA
>JAQUOO010000111.1 GCA_028717055.1 Candidatus Omnitrophota bacterium
GGGTTTTTTTCAGATAAGGGACCTTAAAAAAGGCAGGATTATCCATAGGGCCAGAAACATTAATACTACAGTTATTGTTTCTAAGGACGGCATCGATTTGGCGGGAATCAAGCCGGATTCCAACAGCCTGTTGATTGAGTCCGATGATCCGCAGGCCTTTACCATAAATTCCAAGCCGTTCCGGGGGAATATTCAGCTTATCAGGAAAGGCAATAATAAGCTGCTGGTAGTTAACCACATTGATTTGGAAGATTATATAAAGGGGATTTTGTATCATGAGGCTTCGCACTATTGGCCGATGGAGGCGCTTAAAGCCCAGGCAATCGTTTCGCGGACTTATGCGGTTTATCAGATGCAGGAAAACAGTTCAAGGGATTTTGACGTAACCAACGATATTTACTCTCAAGTTTACGGAGGGCAAGTTTCCGAGCGTTACCGCACCAGTATAGCTGTTGATGAAACAGCAGGCATGGTTATTTTTTATAAAGGTAGAATAATCCCGGCGTATTTCCACGCCACTTGCGGCGGCCATACGGAGAGTGCGGCGGTTCTCTGGGGGATGGATTTAGTTCCGTTAAGAGGCGTAGTCTGTCCGTTTTGCCGTGAGTCCCCGCATTATAACTGGCATTATGACCTTTCAGTGAAAGAAATCGCAGAAAAACTTTCTACCTCCGGTTTTAAGGTGAAGAATATTGAGAGTATAGCAGTGGAAAATAAGGATTCTTCGGGAAGAATTACCAATTTAGTAATCAAGTCGGAAAAACAGAAGCTTAAAATTTCTGCTAAAGATTTTAGAGAGATAATCGGGCCGAATTCCATCAGGAGCGCCAATTTTTCCGTACGTATAGAGGGGGGCGACGCGGTTTTTGAAGGGATTGGCTGGGGCCATGGGGTGGGAATGTGCCAGTGGGGAGCGTATTTTATGGCTAAAGACGGCCGCAATGTTGAACAAATCTTGAAATACTATTATCCGGGGATAGATGTTAAAACTTTCTAACTTTGATTACGGCTTACCTAAAGATTTAATTGCCCAGTATCCTTTAGAGAAAAGAGAAGAAGCAAGGCTGATGGTTGTTGAGCGCTCTAGCGGCTCGATAAAGCATTGTTCATTTAAAGATGTCAGAGCGTATTTTAAGAAAAATGATCTCTTGGTTTTAAATGACACGAAAGTGCTTGCCTGCCGTTTAATCGGGCATAAAGCTACCGGAGGAAAAGTTGAGATTTTATTGACTAAGCGCAAGAGCGGCACAACCTTTGATTCTCTTATCCAGCCCAGCCGGACCAAAGTTGGGGAAAAGATTTATTTCGGGAATGAAAAAATCTCTGGAATCGTGACTAACCGCCGGGAAATTTCTTTTAAGGCAAGTGATGCGGATAGGATCTATGAATTGGGCCAGGTTCCTCTTCCGCCATATATAAAAAGAGAGCCCGAAGAACTGGACAAGGAATATTATCAGACGGTTTACGCGAACAAAGAAGGCGCGATAGCTTCGCCAACCGCGGGACTCCATTTTACAAAAGATTTAATGAAAAGCCTGGAAGCAGCGGGAGTCAATGTCGCTTATCTAACTTTGCATGTGGGCTTAGGCACATTTAAGCCGGTAACTTCCGATAATATTACCGAACATAAAATGGAGCCGGAATCTTTTCAGATCCCTAAATCTACACAGGATAAAATAGAAGAAGCGCGGAAGAATAAGCTTCGCATAATTGCTGTAGGCACAACTTCTTTAAGGGCGCTAGAAGCTTATGCAGGCGGAGTTAAAGAAGGCGCAACAAACTTATTTATTTATCCGGGTTACAAATTTAAATTAGTCAATTGCCTGCTGACTAACTTTCATCTGCCCAAGACCACGCTTTTCATGCTCGTCTGCGCCTTTGGCGGCGAAGAGTTGATGAAAAAAGCGTATCAGCAAGCAGTCGATGATAAATACAGGTTTTATAGCTACGGCGATGCTATGTTGATAATTTGATATTTTGTTCTTTAGGATGTTGTTCGCGGCGCCCTAAGATTCTCTAATGCGTGCTCACAATACCCTTCGGCAGCCGCCGAAAATCCGAAAGATCATTGCCGGCCCGTAAGGGCAAGATCGACCTCAAGCGGCTAGACTTGGTAGCGGCATTTGAGAGTCAAGGGCTCGCATAATGTCTAGGGTGAATAGGGAGAACTAGGATGTTGATGCGGATAATAAAGCATAAATATTTTTTTCATATTTCGGCAATTGTGATTATTTTAACTGTGACTGTACTGTTTATTATTTTCAGCGGGACTTCAAATTAAATAAGAAAGAGACAATATGGCAGTATATTTTATTGTCGAAATAAAGACTAAGAACGGGAATGAAGGGACTTATGCCAAGTACATTGAACAAGTTCGTCCCATAGTTGAGAAATACAAGGGCAGGTACCTGGCTCGGGGCGGAAAAATTACTCCTATTTTTGGTAATTGGAATCCGGAAAGGGTCATAATAATTGAATTCCCTTCGGAAGAAAATGTAAAGCAGTGGCTTGATTCTCCGGAATATAAGGGAATTGCAGTATTGAGAGAGGCCTCTACGATTACCAGGGCAATCATGGTGGAAGGAGAATCCGGATAGATGAAAAAGAAGAAGATCGTTGTTTTAACGGTATCAGCCTTAATTATTATTGCCATAGCCTGGGCAGCGATATTTATTCTTAGAGGAACGGCTGCTACCGGCTTGGCAGGAAAGATATTGCTGCAAGCAGGAAGGCCTTTGCGATTCGCCGGATATACTGTGTTGGTAGATAGAGTAGAAGGAAATAAGCTCTACGGCATAAAAGTCAGCAGCCAAAATAAGACGCTTGAAGCAAAAAGCGGCGATTACACATACATACCGGAAAGAAATGCAATTAGATTTACTTTAGTTGATGGCGTAGCCGAGGATCATGATCCGGATATTCATCAGAAATTTAATAAGTTGACATTTCAACAAACTATTTTTACGTTAAAATTGGAATCTAAAGATAAGTAAATGTTTGAGTTGATTAAGCAGGATAAAAACAGCGGAGCGCGGTTAGGCAAAATTACTACCGAACACGGCGTAATTAATACGCCTGCTTTTATGCCGGTGGGCACGCATGCTACAGTCAAGGGGCTTTATCCTAAAGATGTGGTAGATGCCGGAGCGGAAATCATGCTTTCTAACACTTATCATTTATTTTTGCGGCCGGGAATGGAAATTATCCGTAAATCCGGCGGTCTGCACAAATTTATGGCCTGGGATAGGCCTATTCTTACTGATAGCG
>JAQUOO010000112.1 GCA_028717055.1 Candidatus Omnitrophota bacterium
TTTACCAATTTCCCGGTATCTACAACCTCGCCGCCTGACTCTGCGTAAAAAGGAGTCTGATCCAAAACAATTTCTGCGCCACCTTTCAGAATAGCTAGAATCTTTGCTTACGTGGAATTTTCTTTATAACCGGTAAATTTTGTTGCGTCTAATTTTAAGCCCAATCCTTTAGCGTCAAAAACATCGCCTTTCATCGCGCTGCCTGACTTTGAACGCAGCCTCTGCTCCTCCATGGCTTGCTCAAATGCCTTCCTCGAAAAACATACTTTATGCTTATCCAACCACTGACAGGTCAACTCCAAAGGAATCCCATAAGTATCATGGAGCATAAAAGCCACATTGCCCACAGTTTCAGAATCCGGCTTTTCTATAAATGCGTCAAATTTACTTTTAAATAATTCCTCGCTGGAACCTAACACATTAATAAAGTTTTTCTCCTCATTCAAAATAACTAAAGCAATATCCTCCTGCTTATCCTTTAGATCGGGATAAGGAACGCGCATAACTTGGGCAACCAAAGGAACCAGCTTATTCATTAATGGCTCATTTATTCCCAAGGTTTTCAGGTGCAAGAGGCTTTTGCGGATTATTTTTCTGACCACATATCCACGGCCTTCATTAGAAGGCAACACTCCGTCATAAATACAGAAAACCGCTGCCCGGAGATGATCGGCTATAGCATAAACAAATTCCTTCTCAGAAGCTATTTTAACTGTAATTCGCTTTTTGATTTCTTTGACTATCGGAGCAAAAAGATCGATCTCGAAATTACTCTGCTTACCCTCCATTACCGAAGCCAATCTCTCTAATCCCATTCCAGTATCAATATTCTTATTAGGAAGCGATTCAAGCGTCCCGTCATCTTTACGATTAAACTGGGTAAAAACCAGGTTCCAGATTTCTACAAACCTTCCGCAGCTGCACGCGGGTGAACAATCCGGTTTTCCGCAGCCAATATCAACGCCAAAGTCATAAAATATTTCCGAACATGGCCCGCAAGGGCCGTTTGGCCCTTTGGTTTTGGCTTCTGCCGGCCAGAAATTGTCTTTATCGCCAAGCTTAACGATTTTCTTAACCGGAATTCCTATTTTATCCTTCCAAATACCATAGGCCTCAAAATCATCCTTATAAACTGAAACCCAAAGCCTATCCCTGCTGATTTTTAATTCTTTAGTAAGAAATTCCCAGGCCCAGGCAATTGCTTCTTCTTTGAAATAATCGCCAAAGGAAAAATTCCCCAACATTTCAAAAAACGTATGGTGGCTTGAAGTCTTACCGACCTTATCCAGATCATCGGTGCGCAGGCAACGCTGAGAAGTAGCCGCCCGTTTAAAACCGGAATCAAAACCCAGGAATTCTTTTTTAAACTGGTTCATCCCTGCCGGAGTAAATAATACGGTAGGATCATCCTTAGGCACCAATGAATCGCTCTCTACGATTTTGTGTTTTTTGGATTGGAAAAACTTGAGGAATTTTTCTCTTAAGAAATCTACCTGCATAGTTGGTTTAATGTATCGATGACAATTTCCGGAGAGAACCCGCGGCGCAGTAAAAAAGCGTAGACCCGCCTCTTCGCAATAACCTGGTCAGTTCCTTTTAATATATTCAATCTTCTTTTGGCTAAATCCAGAACAGTATCTGTTTCGGAATAATCTGTTACGCCGGAGCTTTGCGACTCGATTATTTCTTTATCTACGCCCTTTTGCCTAAGCTCCTGCTTGACCCTTCTTAACCCTAAGGGTTTTCTTAAGCGGGAGTTGATCCAGGCTTTGGCAAAAATATTATCGTCGATAAATTTCTTCTCTTTTAAGAATGCAACTAATTCCTTAATCGTTTTTTCGGGAATTTTCTTTAGCTTCAGGCGCTGGATAAGTTCATTTTCGCTACGCAACCTGAATTTAAGCAGAAAGAAGGCATAATCCCTGGCTTTATCAAAAATTTCTGTCCGTTTATTCAACGCTCAGCTTTTTCCTTACTTCTTTCTCTATAGCATCTTGCAACTTGGGATTCTCTTTTAAATTCTTGATCGCCGCGTCTCTACCTTGCCCGAGTTTTTCATTATTAAATGATAACCATGTTCCGGATTTAGCGATTATCTCCATATTCAATCCAGCATCAATTACCGCGCCGCTTTTGGCGATTCCCTCGTTATGCAAGATATCAAATTCCGCCTCGCGAAAAGGCGGGGCAATCTTATTCTTTACCACCCTTACCCTGACATGATTACCGATAACTTTATCCCCTTCTTTTAAGTAAGCGATCCTGCGCACATCCAGCCTTACCGAAGAATAAAACTTTAGAGCCCTTCCCCCCGGGGTCGTTTCCGGCGAACCGAACATTACACCGATCTTCTCGCGCAGCTGGTTAATGAAAATTACCGTAGTCCGCGATTTGCTGATTGCGCTGGTTAATTTACGCAAGGCCTGCGACATAAGGCGAGCCTGAAGACCCATATGCGAATCACCCATATCGCCTTCGATTTCGGCCCGCGGAGTAAGCGCGGCAACCGAATCAATTACCACTAAATCTACAGCGTTAGAACGCACAAGAGTTTCGGCTATTTCTAAAGCCTGTTCTCCGGTATCCGGCTGGGAAATCAAAAGATCGTCGAGATTTACCCCGATTAACTTGGCATAAGTAGAATCAAAAGCATGTTCTGCGTCAATAAACGCGGCTACTCCGCCTTTTTTCTGGTTTTCCCTGATTGCAGTTAAAGTAAGCGTAGTTTTTCCTGATGCTTCCGGCCCAAATATCTCTACTACTCTGCCGCGAGGCAGGCCGCCAACACCCAAAGCCACATCCAAAGTAAGCGCGCCGGTAGAAATCGTCTCTACATTCGCCTTGGTATGGCTTCCTAGCTTCATAATCGAACCTTTGCCAAACTGCTTCTCAATTTGAGCCAAAGCCAGCTCAAGAGCCTTATTTCGGTCAGAAATATTACTAACTTCCTCTTTTTTCTCTTTTATAACCATAACTTGCCTCCCTGCCTGCCGGTAGGCAGGCGATTTTATAAGTTTTAGATTAAGTATTATATCCCGCGCCTGTTATACTGTCAAACAAATAATCACCCCCTTTCTCCTTCTAACACAATAGACGCGAAGGAATAACAAATCTAACTGAATATGACACTATAATAAATCTTGCTGACTTTTAAGCCCGCTATTTGACAAAAAAGCAGAGCTTTTAGTAACCTAAGTTGTTCGCTCAAGAACAACAAAAAGGAGGTTACTGATGGAAACGCTCTGCTTT
>JAQUOO010000113.1 GCA_028717055.1 Candidatus Omnitrophota bacterium
GTCGGGAATGTTATGTTCCCCCAGCTGGAAGTCGCGTCCGGCATCGGCGCCGTGATAATCGGAGCCGCCGGTCACCACCAGATCATATTTGCGCGCCAGGCCCAAATAGTGTTCGATCTGGTCGGCATAATAGCCCGGATAATAGATCTCCAGGCCGCGCAAGCCGGCCGACATGAGATCCGGGATCAGGTCATCGCAATTGGAAATGGCCGGATGAGCAAAGACCGGGACCCCGCCCGCCCGCTTGACCAGCCGGACCGCCTCTTCCGGCACCAGCCGGAAATGGGGCACGTAAGCCGGCGCCCGGAAGTCGAGATACCGGTTAAAGGCTTCCTTGAAATTAGAAACCGCGCCATGGCGGATCAAAACCCTGGCCACGTGCGGCCGCCCGGGCGAATTGCGGCCGGAGAGCTCAAAGACCTCTTCCGGATCGATCGTCACGTTGAGCCCCTTCAATTTCTCGACTATTTTATAGATCCGCTCGAACCGCCCCTGCTGGATCTTTTTCAGCGTTTCCGCCAGCTCCGGGTTAGCCTGATCGATAAAATAGCCCAGGATATGGATCTCGGCCCGGGGATTTTCGGTCGTGAACTCGATCCCAGGGATGACCTCCACTCCCGCTGATTGGCCGGCGGCGATCGCCCGCGCCAGCCCGCCGACGGTATCGTGATCGGTCAGCGCGATGGCGGTCAAACCGCCCGCGGCCGCCAGCCTGACGACATCTTCCGGTGAATCTGTCCCATCTGAGAAATTACTGTGGATATGAAGGTCGGCTGGCATTATAAAATTAAAGCAAATTATAGGGGGGCAGTAAACGCCTATGCCCGGCCGGGGAAAGAGGTCATGACCAGGTAGTCGAAGACCTGCGGCGAAACATCCAGTCCCAAGAGCGACTGGGTAAAAGCCTGGGCGGCCACGTTGCTCAAGCCCTTGATCATTTTCTCCCTGACATACGGCCCGAGCCGCCAGGCTTTGAACTTGAAACGCTTATAGATCTCGCCGATCCGCTCGGCCTCGAGATGATGGAAGAGCTGCTGAGCCACGATCAGCTTGAGGAGCCGCTCCGAAAGCTCGGCCGACTGCACTTCCCGCAGCAATTTCTCGTGGAACTGCCGGGAGATGACGATCTCTTTTTTCTCACGGCGGTATTCGCTGGAGTCTTTCGTATTCTTGTCCTCGCCGAAGACACGCAGGCCCATTTTCACGGCGATCTTGCGCGGGTCGTCGGTGCCGTACTCAGAGGCCACCCAGCTCGCCGCTTCGTCGCCGATCGCCTGGACCTCTTTGATCAGTTTGATCTTTTCGTCCTCGGATAATTGCTGGAAGACCCTGTCGCGGGCCAGCTCAAGATAGGCCAGCGTGGTGCGGTTGCGTTCGGCAATGGCATTGGCGGTCTTTTTGGGTTTGCTCTTATTCATAAATTCTCACGGTCCGGTCCTCGATCCGTCCCCCGTCGACCGTTATTATAACATAATGGTAAAAGCCGCCGAACTCGGGCGGCAGGTAGAGGTGGGCGCCGGCCCCGGCCGTCACGATGTAGGTCACCCCGCCCCGCCCGGCTTTGGCGTAGCCGTGGATATGGCCGGCCAGCACGTAATCAACCTTGTATTTTTCGAAGAGCTTGACCAGCTCCTGGGTGACCTCGCGGCCCGACATGACGTAATCCTTGTAAATCTCCGACGGGTCAAAGGTTGGCTTGTGCATAAATACGAACTTGTGCCTGGCCCGAGAGGCCGCCAGATCTTTCTTCAGCCAGTCAAACTCCTCGCGGTCAAAGCTTTCCTTAAAGGCATTGTTCAAAATAACAAAATGAGAGTTTTCGTAATCGAAAGAATAATAGAGCGGCCCGAAATATTTCTGAAAAATCCGCCAGCCGCCGTAAATGCCGTCATGGTTGCCGAGCACATTGTAAACGGGGATTTTTAGCTGCGCGATCTTCTTTTTGTAAGCGGTGTATTCCGCTTCTTTCCCGTAGACCGTGAAGTCCCCGACATTGACGACAAAAGAGAGCGCCTTGTCCTTTCCCAGCTTGCCCAGCAAAAGATCAAAAGCTTCACTGTTGCCCTGGTTGTCGCCAAAGACGGCGAAAGAAAAAGCGAGGCAAGGGAGGCTGAGCAGAAGACAGAAAAGCAATCCCAGGGTAATGCGTAATGAATAACGCGTAATGCGACTCATTACGCATTGCGCATTACCCATTACTTGGCCAGACCGAGAGCCTGTAGGACTGTTTTGATCTGGGCTTTTTCTTCATCAGTCGCCTCGATCAACGGCAGGCGCGGGATCCCGACCGGCAGGCCGATCAGCGCCAGCGCCGCTTTGACCGGCGTCGGATTGGCGGTGATAAAAAGGACATTGAACAGCGGCAGCAGCCGGTTATGCAATGCTTCGGCTTTTTTAACGTCACCGGCGTGAAACGCCGCCACCATCGCGGCGATCTCTTTGCCCGCGATATGAGAGGCGACCGAGATCACGCCCACCGCCCCCACTTTCATCATCGGCAGCGCCATCGAATCATCGCCCGACCAGATCGTGAACCCGGCCGGGACCAGCCCGGCGGTTCTTTTTGTCTGTTCGACGCTGGCCGCGGAATCTTTGAGGCCGATCACGTTCGGAAAATCCCTGGCGAGGCGCGCGACGGTCTCGGGCAGCATGTTAACGACGCAGCGGCCGGGTATGTTATAAATAATTATCGGCAGCTTAGTCATTTGGGCAACCGCTTTAAAGTGCTGGTACATCCCTTCTTGCGACGGTTTGTTGTAATAAGGCACGACGACCAGCAAGCCATCGACCCCGATCTTCTCCGCTTCCTGTGACGATCTGATCGTGGTGGCTGTCGAGTTAGAACCGGTCCCGGCGATCACTTTGATCCGGGCGCCAACCGCTTTTTTAACCACCCGATAAAGTTCGAACTCCTCTTCGTGCGTTAAGGTCGGCGATTCCCCGGTCGTGCCGTGGACAACAACAGCGTCCGAGCCGTTATCGGCCAGATAATTGGCCAGGCGGGCCGCCATCTCATAATCAACGGACAGATCCGGCTTAAAAGGCGTAACCATCGCCGTAATAACCCTGCCGAAATTAACCATCGGACACCTCCATTGTAATTATAACATATAACGCTATATAGGTTTTTCGCTGATTTTCCGGTGCTATTTCAGGCCGAACGCT
>JAQUOO010000114.1 GCA_028717055.1 Candidatus Omnitrophota bacterium
GCCGCCGGAAACTATGCGAAATCCTTTTTGCGCCAGCTCCTTAGCCAACTCGCTGCAATTTCTAACCACCTGGCTCTGGTAGGTTTTAAACTTAGGATTCATCGCTTCCTTAAATGCCACTGCCTTGGCGGCAATCACATGCATAAGCGGGCCACCCTGAATTCCGGGGAAAATTTGGGAATCAATCTTCTTAGCAAAATCCTGGCGGCAAAGGATGAATCCGCCGCGCGGACCGCGCAGGGTTTTATGAGTTGTAGAAGTAACGAAGTCCGCGTAAGGAACCGGCGACAGGTGAATACCTGCGGCAACCAGCCCGGCAATATGCGCCATATCCACAAATAAATACGCGCCCACTTTATCGCAAATAGCCCTAAGCGCCTTAAAATCTATTTTTCTGGGGTAGGCCGAAGCTCCGGCAAGGATCATTTTGGGCCTATGTTCCTCGGCTAAACGCATAATCGCGTCATAATCCAGCATCTCGGTCTCCGGATCCACACCGTAACCAACCATTTTAAAGAATCTTCCGGAGAAATTATGCGGATGGCCGTGAGTTAAATGTCCGCCGGCAGCTAAATCCATGGCTAAAACCGTATCTCCGGGCGCTACCGCCGCAAAATATACCGCCATATTCGCCTGTGAACCTGAATGCGGCTGCACATTGGCATGCTCTGCTCCGAACAATTCCTTCACCCGGTTAATCGCCAAGCTTTCTACTTCATCCACGTTTTCGCATCCGCCATACCAACGCCGCCCTGGATACCCCTCAGCGTATTTATTCGTCAACACCGAACCCTGAGCCTCAAGCACAGCCAAAGAAGTAAAATTCTCCGAAGCAATCATCTCCAGGTTCTCTTCCTGCCTTTTAAGTTCCTTTTTGATGCTAGCGTAAACCTCCGGATCCACTGCTTTCAAATGTTTCACTTTCCGCTCCTTATCTTTTTCTCGATTTCTTTTAACTGGTTCAACCTGCGCTTATGCCTGCCGCCTTCAAATTTAGTATTTAACCAGGTATCGGCAATTTTTCGCGCCAAGCTCAGGTTTACAAAAATAGAACCCAACACCAAAACATTACTGTCATTATGCTGCCGGGATAATTCCGCGCATTTTTCATTGTGGCACAAGGCCGCCCGGGCGCCCGGGACACGGTTAGCAACGATAGAATTGCCTATTCCGCTTTTGCAGATTAAAATCCCTCTTTTAAATTCGCCTTCTCCGACTTTACTTGCCAGGTCATAAGCGAATTTGGGATAATCGCATCTTTCTTCGTTAAACGGCCCGAGATCTTTAACTGCAAATCCTTTTTTCTTAAGGTACGGCTTTAAGCTTTCCTTTAAAGCAAATCCGCCGTGATCCGAAGCAATAAGTATTGTTTTCACCTCTGACCTTCCTTTGTATTCAGCATTACGCTTAAATTATACATTTATCATTACAGAGTAATTAGCAGGCAGTATATAGGATTTCCCTAAATGCTGCCTGCTATCTACTGCCTACTTTCTTAGATAGCTATAAATGATTCATATCAACCTAGCTACCCTTTCTAAAGCCTCTTTTATGGAAACAAAGGTTCTTTCGTAAGAATCCGGGGGCTTGCCCATCGGATCCGTTATATCCAGATTATTTTCATCTATTTTAGCAAATTCTTTTAACAAAAACACCCTATTTTTTACTTCGGGAGCCAGGCTCAATACCGCGCTTTCGTGCAGTCTTTCCATAACCAAAATCAGGTCTGATTTTTGCAGCATCTCTCTGGTTATTTCGCGCGACAGATGGCCCGAAACATTTATCCCCTCTTTTGCCAGAATGTCTTTGGCGCTTTGCGAAGCGCTGGCTCCGGAGATGGTCGTTACCCCGGCTGAAGAAACCTCAACATCATTGCGCTTATTATCCCGCAGCATCTTCTTAAGAAGCGCTTCCGCGATTACCGAACGGCAGGTATTTCCGGTGCAGACAAAAAGAATGCTTTTCTTAGAGATGGCCTTGTTGATTTCTTCTCCGCTAATCGCGCCCAATCTCGCAATTTGGGGAATTTTAGCTGTCAAATCCACGATTGTAGATTCAACCCCGATTTTTAACGCTCCGGCATCAATCGCAAAATCGACTAATCCATCTAAATCCTTAATCGCCGCCTCAAAATTTTCCGGCGCGGGCTCTCCGGCAAGATTTGCCGATGGAAGCGCGACAGCCCTGCCTACTTCAGATATAATCTTTAATGTAACCTGATTATCCGGCATCCGCAAACCCACAGTTGGCTGATTAATTCCTTTCAGGATGATAGTAAGCGGCCCCGGCCAGAATCTATGGATTAATTTATACGCAGCCGGAGAAATCTCACAAGCCAACTCCCCTGCTCTTTCTATTTTATCAATTGTTAAAGTAAAAGGTTTATCCTTAGGCCGTTTTTTAATTTCAGATAATCTTTCTATCGCTCTCTGGTTAAAACTATCCGCGGCAATTCCGTAAACCGTCTCGGTAGGAATGATTACCAGGCCGGCGGATTTAATAACTCCCGCCGCTTCTTTCAAAAGCTTTTCATCGGGTTTCAGCGGATCGACTTTGACTATCTTAGTTATTAATGCCATAGATTAGCTAATTCCCAATCACCAAATCACAATGTCGAATGAAATCCCGATGACTCAATGTCCCAATTGTAACTTGGGATTTGATTAATTCATTGGTCATTGGGGCTTGGATATTGTCCATTAGATTTTAATTTTTGTTTTGAGAACTTTAGTCCGCATTATCTTTTTATGTTGGGCTAATTTTTGGGCTATTTTGTTATCGCTAACCGCTAAAATCTCCAAAGCGAATATCGCGGCATTCTTGGCTCCTGCTTTTCCGATTGCCATCGCGGCAACCGGGATTCCCGCAGGCATCATTACGGTTGATAAAAGCGAATCCAGGCCTTTTAAACTTTTAGTTTCGATAGGAATGCCGATTACCGGCAGGGTCGTATGCGCCGCAACTACTCCGGCTAAGGCAGCCGCGCCTCCGGCAGCAGCGATGAAAACCTTGATTCCTTTTTTACCGACTGATTCAACATAAGCCTCAACCTCTTTTGGAGTTCTGTGGGCGGACAATACCTTTACTTCAAATCCAACTTTGTATTCTTTCAAAAATTCAATCGCTTCCTGCAAAGTTTCCAGATCCGAGC
>JAQUOO010000115.1 GCA_028717055.1 Candidatus Omnitrophota bacterium
TTCTGTAGCGGTTAAAAATTCGGATTTACTAAAAAACCGTTTATTCTTTTCTACTTCATGCACCATTTCAACCAATTTTTTATTTAAACTTGCCTTTAAATTACACTTCCCGGCTAAAGTTACAAATTCTCCGTTAATATAATCAACCTCTGAAAGCCTTCCTCTTTTAATACTCTGTAATATTGAACCGTAGAGCGGGTCGCGGCTCAACTTACTCATGGTTGCCGAGAAAATTTTAGCTGCTTCTTCCGGAGGAAGAGAAATAAGCCGAGTCACATTTTCAATCGGGAATCCCGGCAAAGAAACAAGCTTGAGTCCAGACTTTGAAATTACCTTAAAACCTTCTCTCCAAATCGCAACGCTTACCCTGCTCACCTTCGGGTCTAAGAAAGCTTCCTGCATACTTACGCCTAATATTGCCGCTATACAGTTATTGGCATTGACAAACACCTTGAGATATTTCATCCCCAAAATGTCTTCGCTAACTACCGCCGGAAATGCTTTATCCAAAATCAAGCTTAAAGAAAGCAGGCGCCCATCCATAGACTCAGAGAATAAATTTCCCAATACCCAGCTTCCTTCAAAATTATGAACAACCCTGCCCGGTTCCAGGTAAGTAGCACCGAACATGACAATGCTCGAAAGAATATTATTTTCCGGGACAAACTTGGCTATTATTCTTTCGGCAGCAAGACCGTTTTGCGTCGTCAGAATAATAGCATCTTTAATCAAACTGAAATTATCTTTTAGCGCCTGCTCTATATCTTGCGTTTTTGTAGTTAAGATTAAGAGCTCGGGCTTAGATATCAGCATATCGTATATGCTGATATTAACCTGAAAATCTCCCCGCACACCGCTGATCCTTAGACCGCCTCCTGAAATAGCCCTAACCGCCTCTTGCCGCCCGACCAAATAAACATCTTCGCCCTGCAATTTCAGATAACCGGCGACTAGATTTCCTATGGCGCCTGCACCAATAACCGCTATTCTCATATAAAGAACCTATTTTTTGGGGAAACCGTATTTCTTATAATCAAAACCGTTCTGCTCCAAGAGCCTAATCATCATACTATAAAAGGCAGCAGGGACATCCGAGAAGAATGCATTTATCACATCCACTTCTTCAATCTTTACGGAGCCTCTTGCCTGGGCATGCTCCTGCGCTCCCTTAGTTACTACTCCCTCGGTAATATGACGATGGAAAACAGGTATTTTGGCAACCACAACCTTGAACTTTTCCTGCGTAGCTTTATCCCAATCCATAGGAAACACCCTTCTTATATAGTAAAATTTTACTATTTAATCTCACCTGTATTTTATAAAATTACCGCTATGGTGTCAAGTAAAATTACTGTACCGTATTAATCAATTGCGAGATAAACTGGGATTCTGCCTTAAGGAGCCTAAAGTTGTGTTCCAAAATACGGCTTAAGGGAACAGTTTTACCTTTGGATGAAGTTTTAACCATATGCTCCAAGCCGCAGGATATCTTATTCAACATGTGCAACCTGGCGCGCAGGCGGCGGCTTGCCACTCCGGGGTTCATATAGTGCAGAAAATACAGACTCAAATCCAGGCTAAATTGAGGCCTCTTGAGACTAAGCAGGCTTTTATTCAAAAGCTCATTAAAACGAACCTCTCCCCTGGGAGTTAAAGCATAGACCATCCGCTTGGGCCTCTTGCCAGGCTTGAGTGTCCGTTTAGCAACCAACCCTCTTTTTTCAAGTATGCGTAAAGGATAATATATGGATTTTAATTCTACTCCGGCGAATAAAGAAAGGATTTGTTTTATCTTGGTCTTAATATCGTAGCCGTGTTTGGGGCCTTCTTTAAGCAAGCCTAATAATAATAATTCCTGCTCGATCATGCCACAATGCCTATATCGCGGAACTTTTTGTACCTTAATTTCAAAAGTTCATCCTTATTGCAAGATTTTAATTCATTAAGATTCTTAATAAGGGCTTCCTTTAGTTTTTGGGCTGTCTTTTGCGGATCCCGGTGAGCTCCCCCTAAAGGTTCAGGGATAACTTCGTCAATAATCTTAAGCTCGGTCAAATCATCTCCTGTAAGCTTAAGAACCTCGGCTGCCTGAGGCGCCTTTGAACCGTCTTTCCATAAAATAGCGGCGCAACCTTCGGGGGAAATAACGGAATAATAGGAGTTCTCCAATACAAAAATGCGGTCAGTCACTCCCACGCCTAAAGCTCCTCCGGATCCACCCTCCCCTATAACAACTGAAATTATTGGCGTAGCAATGGAAATCATTTCTCTTAAATTAAGAGCGATAGCTTGAGATTGTCCGCGTTCCTCCGCTCCTATTCCCGGATACGCTCCGGGCGTATCAATAAAAACTATTACCGGCAAACCAAATTCTTCGGCTAATTGCATAACCCTAAGCGCCTTGCGATAGCCCTCTGGATGAGCGCAGCCAAAATTACGCTTGAGGTTTTCTTTGGTATCTCGGCCTTTCTGATGGCCGATAATCGCTATTTTCTGTTTATCCAATTTAGCCAACCCGCAAACCATAGCCTTGTCGTCGCTAAAAAGCCTGTCTCCGTGCAACTCGATAAAATCCGACATAATTAGATTGATATAATCAAGGGTATATGGTCTTTGGGGATGACGGGCCAGCTGCACTCTCTGCCAGGCGGAAAGATTGGTATAGGTATCTTTCTTAAGGTGTTCGAGCTTATCCTCAAGACGTTTAACCTCGGAAGAAAGATCTATCTTTTTATCCGAGATAAAATGCTTCAAATCCTGTATTTTCTTCTCTAATTCAACGATTGGTTTCTCGAAGTCTAATCCGGCCATATTAATAAGCGGTTAATCAACTATGACTACCTCTGTTCCAACGGGAACAATTGTATAGAGTTCTTCCACTTCGGGATTGGCCATACGCACGCAACCCTGAGTAACTTGTTTTCCTAAATCCTGGGGTTCAATCGTGCCATGTATCCCGTAAGAAGGCTTGTCCAAACCCAACCAGCGTGTGCCCAAAACATTTTCGGGGCTGCCTGCCGGAATGACTGCTCCGGTTTTAAACCAAGTCGGATTCATCAGTTTAGAAGTGATTTTGAAAGTTCCAACAGGAGTGGAATT
>JAQUOO010000116.1 GCA_028717055.1 Candidatus Omnitrophota bacterium
CGCGGGTTCATTTCGATAATAACCATGCGTCCGGTATCCGGATGAATGGCAAACTGGATATTTGAACCGCCGGTTTCAACGCCAATTTCCCTAATGCAGGCAAATGCCGCATCGCGCATTTTCTGATATTCTCTATCAGTAAGGGTCTGCACGGGAGCTACGGTAATACTGTCTCCGGTATGCACTCCCATTGGATCGAAATTTTCAATGGAACAGATAATCACGCAGTTATCTTTTAAATCCCGCATTACCTCTAGCTCGAATTCTTTCCAGCCGGAAACTGATTCTTCAATCAAAATCTCACTGATCATGCTGGACTCTAATCCTATTTTGGCCAAAGCCTTGAATTCTTCCATATTGTAAGCAACGCTCCCGCCTGTGCCGCCTAAAGTAAAACTCGGCCGGATAATCACCGGAAACCCGATATTTTTAGCAACCTTAAGCGCTTGCTCAAGGTTATAGGCTTTATTGCTGCGCGGTAAATCCAATCCTATCTTTTTCATCGCCTCTTTAAATAACTGCCTGTCCTCGCCCTTCTTTATCGCTTTTATATTCGCCCCGATAGTTTCGACTTTATACTTCTTTAATACCCCTCTTTCGGATAAAGCCACGGTAGTATTCAAGGCAGTTTGCCCTCCCAATGTGGGAAGAAGCGCATCCGGCCTTTCTTTAGCGATAATTCTTTCCACGACTTCCGGCGTAATCGGCTCAACATAGGTCGCGTCAGCGATTTGCGGGTCAGTCATAATTGTGGCGGGATTGGAATTTACTAAAACAACTTTAAACCCTTCCTGCTTTAATACTTTGCAAGCTTGAGTGCCGGAGTAATCAAATTCACAGGCCTGCCCTATGACAATGGGGCCCGAGCCGATGATTAATATCTTTTTAATGTCTGTTCGTTTAGGCATAGTTTTGTAAAATTCAAAATAAATTTAAATGACAAATTCCAAAGGATAAAGGTTTTATCTTGATATTCATCATTTTGATTTTGAATTTATTCTGTGCTTTGAATTTTGACATTTAACATTAGACTTTTTAACTTTTGACTTTTTTATCATGCTTACAAACTCGTCAAACAAATATTCCGCGTCATGCGGGCCGCTGGAAGATTCCGGATGAAACTGCACTGAAAAAATCGGAAGTTTTTTATGCCGCAGGCCTTCCGGAGTCGAATCGCTCAAATTAACATGGGTCAATTCGATATCCTTTTTGCTTAAAGAATTCATATCCACGCAGAAGCCGTGGTTCTGAACCGTAATGGAAACCTTGCCCGTCCTCAAGTCTTTCACCGGCTGATTAGCGCCATGGTGGCCGAATTTAAGCTTATAGGTCTTGCCGCCAAAAGCTTGTCCCAGCATCTGATGGCCCAAACAGATACCGAATATCGGCAATTTATCCAGCAATTCTTTTACGGTATTTACTATGTAAGGTAAAGCTGCCGGATCCCCGGGGCCGTTAGAAAGCAGGAGCCCGTCAGGTTTCAGCTTAAGGATTTCAACGCTTGATAATGTTGCCGGCGCTACCACTACCTGGCAATCCTTTTTTTCTAGAATTCTTAGCATATTCAACTTTATACCGCAGTCAATCGCTACTACCTTAAATTTACCTTTTGAGTTCCATATATAGGGCTTACTGCAAATTACTTCCTTAACCAGATCTCTACCGACTAACCCGGCAGAATTTTGGGCTTTCCCGATTAAGCTCTTTTCATCCAAATCAACCGTAGACAATACCGCTTTCATCGCCCCTTTTTGCCTTATGCGCAAAGTCAACCTGCGGGTATCTACTCCCTCAATACCAACAATGCTATTTTCCTTTAGGTATTCCGCCAATGACTTCTGGGAGCGCCAATTGCTGGCTATCTTGCTATACTCCTTGACCACGAATCCTTCGATAAAAGGCTTGCAGGACTCGACATCTTCGGCATTTATTCCATAATTACCGATTAGCGGATAAGTCATCGCCACAATCTGGCCCTTATAGGACGGATCGGTGATAATCTCCTGATACCCCGACATGCTGGTATTAAAAACTATTTCTCCAAATCTTTCGCCCTGGGCGCCAAAAGATCTTCCTTTGAATATTGTTCCGTCTTCTAAGGCTAATATTGCGTTCATATAATCATTATCTTTATTTATATGGTTAATTTCAAATGACAAATATCAAAACCAAAGTTTGATTATTTGAAATTTGACATTTGGATTTATTTTGGATTTTGAACTTTGGCATTTGGATTTAAAGCAGCTTTGATGAATTCTCTAAACAAAGGATGCGCAGAATCAGGTTTGGATTTAAATTCCGGATGGAACTGCACCGCGATAAAATAAGGATGGGCGCTTAGCTCAACTATCTCAACCAGATTTCTTTTCGGACAAACTCCGCTAAACCTTAAGCCTTGTTTTTCTAAAATCTTCCTGTACTTATCATTAAATTCATACCTGTGCCTATGACGCTCGAAGATTAAATCTCTCCCGTAAATCCTGCGGGCAAGCGAACTTCTTCTAATCTTGCAAGGATAGCTTCCTAAGCGCATTGTCCCGCCCAGGCCTTTTATTTTCTTTTGCTCTTCCAATAGACTGATTACCGGATGTTTGGTCTTAAGATTAAACTCTGTGGAATTAGCGTCCTTAAACCCGCAGACATTGCGGCTGAATTCGATAACCGCGCATTGCATACCTAAACACAAGCCTAAAAAGGGTATTTTCTTCTCCCGGGCAAATTGGACTGCCTTTAATTTACCCGCTATGCCGCGGGAACCAAATCCTCCCGGAATAAGTATTCCGCTAACATCACCAAGCAACTTTCCGGCCCCCAGCTTTTCGATATCCTCGGAATCAACCTTCTTTATCTCGACTTTAGCGTTATTGACTATCCCTCCGTGAATCAAAGCTTCATAAATCGATTTGTAGGCATCCTGCAAGCCGATATACTTGCCGACTACGGCTATACGCACCCTTTCCTGGGATTCAATACCCTCCCGACAACATTTTCTTCCCAATTCTTTAGTTCCGAAGATTTCGAAATGAGGTTAAAATGGTTCAGGATTATC
>JAQUOO010000117.1 GCA_028717055.1 Candidatus Omnitrophota bacterium
CCATTTCCTGCATAACTCCGTTTTTTTTCATTGCCCAATAAGGTATCTTAACCCCAGGGGCTTCTTCCAGCTCAACACTGGAAAGCTTTATCCGCGATAATTCATCTAAAAGCTGACCGGCTAATTTTGGAGAATCGATTAAGAATGAAACCTCGTTATTCCTTGTAAGCGCGGCTTCAGACCAGTTGTGGCTGCCGGAGATAACTATTTTTTTGTCAATCACAAGGGCTTTAGTGTGGGTGTAAACTACCGCGCCGTCAAAATAAACATCAATTCCTTTATCCTTAAGGAAACGAAAGGCCGCGTAATTTGACTGCTCCACGAGAAAATCAGAGCTGCTCTGATAATCCAAAATAACCTTAATCTCTACGCCCCTAAGCTTAGCCTTAACGAGTTCTTCCATTAATTGGGTAACTTTAGAGTTTTTGTCTTTCTTATTGAAATTGATTAAATACATTACTACAAAAATCGATTTTTTTGCCCCGGAGACTGCTTTTTGCGCAGCGGGAAAGTAATCCTGATTGTTAAGGACGGTTACGCCGGCCGGGAAACAAAAGGCGCGGGTTGTAAACAGGACAAAAACAAAGCAAATCAAGGCTTTGGATAACTTTCGGTATATATTGCTTCGGGCGCTGCGCACTCTCGCAATGACGGAAACGGCGTTTGGCGCCTCCCAACGACGATGTTTTAAAAAATAGTTTTTTCTAAGCATTTTCCTGGTAAGATTCAATATCCTTCGGCCGTAGAGCCAAACCAATAAGTTTATCAAGATGATCCGCTAAAAACATGGGGATATTAACAAGATTACCGTCCTTCTTAAGGTTCTTGAGCGAGAATCTCACGCGTATCAACGGAGCATACTTTTGATTATATAAAGCAAAACTCTTGCCGCGCACATTTTCATCCGATTTAACTTCTATAGGAAGGATATCATTACCGCGCTGGATCATAAAATCAACTTCGGCTGTCGCGCCGCTGGACCAGTACCTCGGCAAACCTTCATATTGGGCCGCAAGGCTTTGCAAAATATAGTTTTCGGAAAGCGCCCCTTTAAATTCCGAAAACAGCCTGTTGCCTTCATTAAACGACACCGGATCCAGAAGCGCAAGCCGCCGTAAAAGCCCGGCATCAACCAGGTAGAGTTTAAACGCCCCCGGATCATCATAGGCTGATACAGGAAGGCCCGGTTTTGTGTTCCGATATATTTTATACGCTAATCCGGCATTGCAAAGCCAGGTTAGGGCGCCTTCATACTCTCTTGCCCTTACCCCCTCTTTGACCGCCCGATAGATAAACTTTTTATTTTCTTTTGAAAGCTGGGAGGGAATCGACGACCAAATCAGCCCCAATTTCGCGATATCTTTTATTTCGGCATGTTTTGAAAAATCAAGTTCATACGCATTCAATATATCCTGTAATACTTTTTGCACCCTGGCGATATCCTGTTCTTCCGCCCAGGCGCGCACTGATTCCGGCATCCCTCCTGTAATAAAATACATTTTTAATTTTTCATGCAGTTGATTAAAAAAGATGTCAGGAATCTGATCGAGAGAGTCGATATTGTCAATATATTGAATGAGCTTCTCTTCTTTTGAGGCCCAGAGAAACTCCGTAAACGTCATCGGATGCACCGTTAGGAATTCAACCTTTCCAACGGGAAACGACTCCGGTTTCGAAACCCGGATTCCCAGCAATGACCCCGCGCAAACGACATGGTATTCCGGCGCGTTTTCACAAAAATATTTCAACGCGTTAAGCGCCGCGTTACATTCCTGAATCTCATCGAAAATAATAAGCGTTTTCCCCGGAAGAATCGGAGCGCCATTAATCAAGGCGAGGTTTTTAATAATTCTCCGGGCATCTTTATCCGTTTCAAAATACTGCTTTAATCCGCTTTGTTCGTCAAAATTGAAATAAGCCGTATTTTCGTAATATTTTTTGCCAAACTCCCTTAATAACCAAGTCTTGCCAACCTGACGGACACCCTTCAAGATAAGAGGTTTTCTCTGCTCAGAGCTCTTCCATGAAATTAATTTGTTTAATATGGTTCGCCTCATATCCACCTTTTGGTTTAATTTATGTGAATAAACTCACATTTACCTAACCAAAGTATATACTAAATACCAGAAAATGCAAACTTTTATTGCTTATCGCATCTATTATCAACATATAAACTAATTTAACTCTTTATACCATTTAATAGTCTGCGCCAAGCCTTTTTCGAATTTGGTTTCCGCCTTAAAGCCGAATTCCCTGGCTGCCCTTGCCGTGTCTAAACATCTGCGCGGCTGGCCGTCGGGCTTGGTTCTATCCCAGATAATCCTGCCTTTAAAGCCGGTAAGTTTGATAATAAGATTGGCCAGGCCTTTTATGGATATTTCGAAACCGGCGCCGATGTTAACCGGCTCAGGTTTATTGTATTTTTCGGCGGCTAAAATGATAGCCTCGGCGGCGTCTTCTACGTAGAGAAATTCACGGGTGGCTTTACCGGTGCCCCAGATGGTTATTGCCGGCTTATTAGCTCTTAGCTCTTGGCTGTTGGCTCTTGGCTGTTGGCTGTTAGCTCTTAGGGGAAGATTAATAGGCCGCATGGCGTCAACACATTTCTTAATCAAGGCCGGAATAACATGGGAAGAAGCCGGATCGAAATTATCACCCGGGCCATAGAGGTTTACGGGAAGCAGAAAAATGCTGTTGAAGCCGTATTGCTGACGATAAGCCTGGGACTGGACTAAGAGCATTTTCTTGGCTAAGCCATAAGGCGCGTTGGTTTCCTCGGGATAACCATTCCAAAGGTTTTCTTCTTTAAAAGGAACCGGGGTAAATTTTGGATAGGCGCAGATGGTGCCCAGAGCGACGAATTTCTCAATACCAACCTGCC
>JAQUOO010000118.1 GCA_028717055.1 Candidatus Omnitrophota bacterium
CGGGTTGTTACTATGCGCGATGGCCAGATCATGTCCGATAATTCTAAGCTTTCCTCTATAAAAATCCCGGAAAGCGCCATTCCTCATAACCTGATAAAGAATATTTTGTCGAATTCGGCTAGCGCCATAAAGGGAAGCATGGAATTTTTGGATTACTTGCGGCAAGCTTTTTCCGCGATGCTCTCGCATAAAATGCGCGCGTTTCTGTCTATCTTGGGGATACTTATTGGAGTTGCTGCGGTAATTGCTATGCTTGCCATAGGCCAAGGCGCCAAAGAATCCATTGAAAAACAATTGGTTTCTTTGGGCTCAAACCTTTTGGTAGTTATGCCCGGTTCACCGAAATTACACGGCGTAGCCATGCAATCAGGGGCATTTACCCGTTTAAATTATTCCGATGTAACCGCAATCGGTAAAATGGCTGATTTGGTAAGCAGGATTTATCCGGCGGTCTCCGGCAGAGGACAATTGGTTTACACCAATAAGAATTGGAATACCGAGGTTAATGGCGTGGGAGTGGATTATGCTTTGATGCGCGCGGCCGTTCCTGAGATAGGCAGGTTTTTTAATGAGCAGGAGTTAAGGACGAGAGATAAAGTTGTTCTTCTGGGCACAACTGTTGTTAAAGAGCTTTTCGGAGAAGAGAACCCTGTTGGCGAGACAATAAAAATAAACCTGCTTAATTTCAGGGTAATCGGTATTTTGCCTCCAAAAGGAGCAGGGGGTTTTCGGGATCAGGATGACGTGGTAGTCATTCCTGTAACTACCGCGATGTACCGGGTTTTCGGGAAGCAGTATATCGATTATATTTTCGTAGAAGCCAACGGCCCGGAGGCAATAGAGCCGGCTCAGGAAGCAATTGAAAAGCTGATTATCAAGCAGCATCGCCTTGGCAAAAACGAAGAAGACTCATTTCAGATACGGAATATGTCGGACATCAAAAAGACGCTGGAAGCAACGACCAAAACAATGTCTTTATTATTGGGGGCGATTGCCGCCATATCTCTTTTAGTCGGAGGCATAGGGATAATGAATATTATGTTGGTTTCGGTAACCGAAAGGACGCGCGAAATCGGTTTAAGAAAGGCCATAGGCGCAAACAATAAAGATATAATGGTGCAGTTCCTTATAGAAGCGGTACTGATGGCTTTTATCGGAGGGGTCTCCGGTGTTTTATTGGGTAGCGGAGCCGCCACGCTTATAACTATTTTTACCGGTTGGACGGTAAAGGTGTCTATGTCTTCAATAATTTTAGCCACCACTTTTTCATTGGCGGTAGGATTAGTTTTTGGGTTATGGCCCGCCCAAAAAGCCGCGAAGCTCGATCCCATTGAAGCATTAAGGTATGAATAAGTTAAATTGATTGTTAAGAGGGTTTACGGCTACGTGGCTCGTATCGTTAATCGTTATACGTATTACGTAATACGAAACGAGCAGCGCAACCGAATGACGTAATAAATAGTTATTGCTATTATTTAGGGATGCATTATAATTTATAAACGGTCATGACCTTTAGCCCGTAAAATCCTTTCCCCGGGCACCCAGACCAATTGATAGCCAGGTAAAAGGCCATGAAAGTTTTAACCCAATTCGAGAAAAAACCGCTTTTATTCCAAAACCCCAGGAAAATAATATCCTGCGATAATCCGGAGTCATTTAGCGCCTGTTTTGAAGAGATTGAAATTGCGCTTTGCTCCGGGTTTTTTGTGGCAGGTTTCTTTTCGTATGAAGCAGGATATTGTTTTGAAGAAACCTTACACAAAGATAAGCAATACGATTTTCCGCTGGTTTATTTGGGCGTGTATGACGCGCCCAAACGCTCTAACTTGGTAAGCAAGGTTAAAACCAGTCAGTCAGAGTTAAATGGCCTTCGGTTAAATATAACCCAAAAAAATTATTTCAAAGACATAGATACCATCCGTAACTATATAGCTAAGGGTGATGTCTATCAGATAACCTACTGCATAAAATTATTGGCCAAATTTAAAGGGGATCCGCTTGCGTTATACGAAAGGCTGCTTAAAGAGCAGCCTGTGCCGTATCCGGCTTATCTGGAAACTGAGCGTTTCCGCATCCTGTCTTTGTCTCCGGAGATGTTCATTAAGAAAACCGGCGGCTTTACCTCGACTAAGCCCATGAAAGGCACTTGGCCCAGAGGAACTAATTTGTTATCCGATTTCAGCCGAAGGGTGCGCTTTCAATTCGATAAAAAAAATAGGGCTGAAAATGTAATGATCGCCGATCTTTTAAGGAACGACCTCGGAAGGATCGGGCTAAATGTCCGGGCGCCCAGGCTCTTTGAAGTGGCCGGGTATAGAAAACTCTATCAGATGACCTCAACCATAACCGCGAAATTAGACAAGGATTTACCCATCCGCGAACTTTTTGCTTCGTTATTTCCTTCAGGTTCGGTTACCGGAGCTCCAAAAATCCGCGCTATGGAAATCATCAGGCAGCTTGAACTGGAGGAAAGAAAGATCTACACCGGAGCAATCGGCTATATCTGCCCGAATAGAGATTTATTCTTTAATATCCCTATCCGGACGCTTTTGATTGAAGGGGAGAATGCTGAGATGGGAATAGGGGGCGGGATTGTCTGGGATTCTACTCCCGGTGGAGAATGGTCCGAAGGCTTGCTTAAGGCCAGGTTTGTTACGGATATGGCAAGAAGCAACGCCGGGTTACTATAACTTGCGGACCATCTGCCTCCCTTGAAAATAGCCCGAATAAATGTTATACTTCCTTCGTAATTGACAGTTTGAGCATACCTAACTGATAAAGGCAAACCAGGGGTAACCTTGGGACGCAAAGCGACAGTCCCGCCGTAAAGGCAGGGAGGCTGCGTTACCAAAGAGGGTAGAGAACTTTTAAGCCCTTAA
>JAQUOO010000119.1 GCA_028717055.1 Candidatus Omnitrophota bacterium
TTGCTTTTGGTAAATCCGAAGGTTTGTTATTTAAGAAAGGAAAACCGGTTAAAAAGGTTGCTTTTCAAGATTGCGCCAGGATACTTTTGTCTGAAATGGAGAGAATAAATGATTAAGATTGCCAAAGAAGATATGCGCCAGAAGCTGCTTACGTATCATAATAATTTGTTGAATAGGGAGACAATCGATAAAGCCGAACTGGGGGCTGTCCTTAAGGATATACTGGCCGACACCATTTATCATAGGCATTTGAACATAACCGAGCAGGATAAGGCCAAGATAATCAGTGAGATGATCGATGAGTTGGTAGGTTTTGGCCCGATAGAAACGCTTATGAAAGACCCGGAAGTAACCGAAATCATGATCAATGGAGCGCAAAAGGTTTATATTGAGAAGAACGGAAAAAAGATTTTGTCCGGTCTCAAGTTTGATGATGAGCAACAGTTAAGATGCCTTATCTATAAGTTATTGGCCCCTACCCGCAGGCGGGTGGATGAGTCTTATCCTTTTGTCGACGTTTCTTTAAGCGATGGTTCAAGGGTGAACATTATAATCCCTCCGCTGGCTTTGGATGGAGCAAGTGTTACCATCAGGAAATTTAGCGAGAGTATCAAAAATATTGATGATTTAATCAGGCTTGGAGCTTTGGATAGGCGCATGGCCGATTTTCTAATCGCTTTGATAAAAGCAAAAATGAACATACTTTTTAGCGGCGCCACCGGAGCGGGAAAAACCACTACTCTGGCAGTTCTTTCCGAATACATTGATAATGATGAACGAATCGTTACTATTGAAGATACCGCGGAACTGCATCTTAGGCAAGAGCACGTGGTGAGGCTGGAAACCCGCCCTCCCAATATCGAAGGCAAGGGAGAAGTTGCTATACGCGATCTTTTTAAAAATTCACTGCGCATGCGCCCGGGGAGAATCATACTTGGAGAGATCCGCGGTTCCGAGGCGTTGGATATGCTTCAGGCTATGTGCTCGGGACATGCCGGTTCGCTGGCGGTTCTGCACGCTAATTCACCCAAAGAAGTGGTCTACCGGCTGGAAACGATGATTCTTACTTCGGGGTTACCCATAAGCCTGGATGTAATACACCGGCAGATAGCTTCTGCTTTGCATATCATCGTGCACCAGGAGCAGCTTTCCGATGGCTCACGGAAGATTACGCACATAACTCAAGTAAACGGTTTAAAAGACGGCAGCGTGGTTTTGGAAGACATTTTTAATTATGAATCAAGCGACGTCGGGCAAGATGGCAGATTGCAGGGTAAATTCAAGGCCAATGGAGTTGTGCCGGCGCTTTTCCCGGTATTTGCCAAAAAAGGCGTGAATTTATCCAAGGAAATATTTAACAAGGATTAATATGCGTTGGAGTAAAACTCTTATTCCTACATTAAAAGAAGTCCCTCAGGATGCCGAATCGACCAGCCACAAGTTGCTGCTTCGCGCGGGCCTAGTGCGCATGCTGATGGCCGGAGCTTATTCTTATTTGCCTTTAGGCCTAAGGGTTTTAGAAAATATCCAGAACATTATCCGGCAGGAAATGAGCTCTTGTTCGGCCAGCGAATTATTATTGCCGGCTTTGCAGCCGTTGGAGCTTTGGCAGCGCACCGGGCGCGACCAAGACTTAGGCGAGGTAATGTTTAAATTTACTGACCGCCGGGGAAGAAAAATCTGTTTGGGCCCGACCCACGAAGAGACAATCACGGATTTAGTCAGGAGCCACGTATCAAGCTATAAGCAGCTGCCTTTGGTGCTATATCAAATTCAAACTAAATTCCGCGACGAAATCCGTCCCCGTTTTGGCTTAATCCGGGCGTGCGAATTTATTATGAAAGACGCCTATAGTTTTGATAGTGATGAGGCCGGGTTGGACAAGAATTACCAGGCAATGTATGAGGCATATCTTAGGATATTTAAAAGATGCGGGTTGAATATTGTTACTACCGAGGCTGATTCCGGCGTTATGGGGGGGAAGGTTTCGCATGAGTTTATGGTTCCGGCCAAAGACGGAGAGGACGTAGTTACAGTGGCCGGCGAAAAAGTAAATGCGATTGAAATAGGGCACATCTTTAAACTGGGAACCAAATACAGTGCTTCTTTAGGCGCGAATTTTCTCGATGCGAGCGGGAAGTTGCAGCCGATAATCATGGGTTGCTACGGCATAGGCGTATCCCGGCTGATTTCAGCGGTAATCGAGCAGAATAACGATAAAGATGGAATCATATGGCCCGATGAGGTTACTCCTTATAAAGTTATAATCTTATCTTTGGATTCCGGGGAACAGGGGATCAAGGATATGGCTTTTGAAGTTTACCGGGAATTAGAAGAAAAGAATATAGATGTTTTACTGGATGATCGCGATGAAAGGGCAGGAGTCAAATTCAAAGATGCTGATCTCCTGGGTATGCCTTTACAGATAGTTGTCGGAAGGAATACCCTTAAAGACGGTACTCTTGAGCTTAAAACCCGGCGCGACCAGAATAGAGTTATTAAGCCTAAAGAAGAAGTTTTAAAAGAAATAATAAATTTAATGTCAAATGTCAAAATTCAAAATCCAAAATAAATCTAAATGTCAAATTCCAAATAATAAAACCTTGGTTTTAAATATTTGACATTGGAATTTTGGATTTCATTTTTCATTTGGATTTTGTAATTTGACATTGAAGCGGAATTTAGCTGCTACATTCAAAATGGATAACACAGTTTTAATTAACGAGTTGAATATTTTCGTGGCTGATTTCTTAAGAGGCCGGAGCTTGGATCTGGTTGAGATGATCCATAGGTATGAAGGAGGGGATTTATTCCTGCGGATTCTGGTGGACAGGCCGGAAGGCGGAATAAATTTGGATGAATGCGC
>JAQUOO010000120.1 GCA_028717055.1 Candidatus Omnitrophota bacterium
GTGGATTATATCGATTTTAAGTAAACAGGATATTCCGGATACCCAATGCGGATTCAGATTAATAAAGAGAAGCGTGTTGGAAAAGGTTGAATTAAAGACTTCTAAATTCGAGACAGAGACAGAGATTTTAATTAAAGCTTCACGGTTGGGATTTAAAATCGATTCGGTCCCGATCAAAACTGTTTACAGGGGAGAAAAAAGCCAAATAAACCCCATTGTAGATACGTTTAGATTTATAAAATTCATTATAAAAGCAGGCAGAAGGTAGTGTTTGGGATAACTTGCCGGTTATCTATCTATTCGTTTAGGTTTGTTAAGCAAGGAGCAATGAATTGATTCAGGTTTATACTGGCGATGGAAAAGGTAAGACTACCGCGGCTTTGGGGTTAGTTTTAAGAGCGGCAGGCGCGGGTAAGAAGGTGTTATTATGCCAGTTTTTAAAATCGGGAAATTATTGCGAACTTATTTCTTTAAGAAAGTTGGAAGGAATAGAGATTGAACAATACGGCAGCGCTTCTTTTATCCGCCATACTCCTGAAAAAAAGGATTTAGATTTAGCTTGTTCCGGATTGAAGGCGGTGAAGAAAGCAATTTTAAGCCAACGTTATTCGATGATTGTCTTGGATGAAGTAAATGTTGCCTTAAAACTTAATCTTATCCGCTTAGAAGATCTTTTAAGTATTATGAACGAGGCGCCAAAAGAAATAGAATTGGTTCTTACCGGCAGGAGCGCGCATCCTCAGGTTATAAAACGCGCTGATTTGGTTAGCCGGATAAATGCGGTTAAGCATTATTATAAACAGGGACAGAGGGCAAGAAAAGGTATTGAATTATAAAATATAGTTGACAAAGAGCTTTAAGGTGGTAGAGTAAGTCAGAAATAATAAGTTATAGGTTAGGGAAATCAGTTTTAATCTGATGCGGTCCCGCCGCTGTATGGGTAAACGAAAGCTTTTGCAATAAGTCACTTTCCGGCTAATCCCGGATGGGAAGACGAAAAGCGAGTAGGTTAAAACCCTAAGCCAGAAGACCTGCCTATAAAAAGAAACGCCTCGTGGAATGGGCCATAGATATATTTGGGTGCGACCCGCCATAATAAATGGCGGGTTTTGTTTTTAATGTCAAATGAATGTTAAGAATACAAATCTGAATATTTGTTATTTGTGCTTCGTGATTATTTTGTCATTTGTGCTTTGTAATTTGTCATTAGCTTTAGCGGTTACCGGGTATAAACCCAGATATATTTCTCTTGCCCCTTCAACTACCGAAATCCTGTTTGCCTTGGGCCTTAGTGATAATATCGTGGGAGTAAGTTCTTATTGTAATTATCCCGCGGAAACTAAAAATAGGGAGAAGATTGGGGATTTTAGCCATCCGAATATCGAAAAGATAATTTTCCTGAAACCGGATTACATTTTTTGCACCGGCCTTGAACAAGCTCCGGTTATCGAAGAACTTCGCCGGCTTAAGTTTAATGTTTACGTAGCTGACCCATCCGGTATAGAGGGGCTGCTTAAAACTATTCAGAATATCGGTGCGATTACCCATAAAGAAGAAGAGGCTCAAGCTTTAATCGGCATGATGAAAGCAGATATTGAGATTATCAGGCGGAGAGCAAGCTCTGTGCCGCCGGAAAGAAAAGTAAAGGTATTTGTGGAAATTTGGCATGATCCATTGATGACCGCTGGAAGTGGTTCGTTTGTGGATGAAATGATTACTTTGGCTGGAGGCATCAATGTCGCTCATGATGTTCCCAGGCCCTATTGTTATTTTAGCGCTGAAAAAGTAATAAGCCTTAATCCCGATGTTATTATTATGACCTATATGGATAAACAGCCGCCTTTGAAATTGGTCGAATCGCGCTTTGGCTGGGGCGAAATTGAAGCGGTAAAAAATAAGCAGGTGTTTAATGATATCGATCCGGATGAATTGTTGCGGCCCGGCCCAAGGATTACCGAAGGCTTGAAAAGAATACAGGATAAGTTATACCCTAAAAATGGTTAAGGATTTGAAAAAAATAATATTTTCATTGTTTTTACTGCTTTGCACGGCAATAATTTTCGGATTGATAAAAGGATCCGTTTCAATCCCTCTAAACCAGCTTTTTATTAAAGATAACCAGCTTATAGTGAACATGCGGCTGCTCAGGATACTGGCGGCCATTCTTACGGGAAGCGGATTGGCTGTTGGAGGGATTGTCCTTCAGGCAATCTTAAGAAATCCTTTGGCTGAGCCGTATTTACTGGGAACTTCAAGCGGAGCAGGCTTAGCGGCAATAATTGCGGTTATTATCGGCGTTTCGCGGGTTTATATGCCGCTGGCGGCGTTTCTCGGGGCGCTGGCAAGCATTATACTGGTTTATTCATTGGCTTGTGAAAGAAAGAAGGCCGCTGACAAATCCCTGATTCTTGCCGGTGTAATCGTATCCATAGCCAGCTCTTCTTTGATAGTATTCTTGGTTTCTTTGTTCGGCGATCAGGCTATGCATGAGATGAACTGGTGGCTTTGGGGAAGCTTGCAGGTTTACGATTGGAAACTTATTCTTTTGGTTTCAATTCCGGTTGTGTTGGGTATCTGCGCCATTTATATTTTTGCCCAGGACCTAAACGCAATACAGCTTGGGGAAGAGGAAGCCATGCATCTGGGGGTGAATACCCAGAGCGTTAAGAATATTTTAATCATTATTACTACATTGATCACTGCCGGGCTTATTTGCATATGCGGGATAATCGGTTTTGTGGGTTTGGTTGTGCCGCATATGATGCGTTTGGTTGTAGGGCCAAACCATAAAATACT
>JAQUOO010000121.1 GCA_028717055.1 Candidatus Omnitrophota bacterium
CTTAACCAACGGTTCCTTAGGAGGTTCAACCGCCTGTTTTACTCCCGGGTTTGCCACCGCCTGCCTCTCTACCACGATGGGGCCGCTAAACCCATCTGCGCCGGTTTGAGTCTTCTTGAGCCGGATACGCATACCGTCCTTTTCAATCTCAAGCTCCACCAAACCGTTCTCATTCATAAGATTAACCATTTCTTTTATTTCTTTGACGTTCATTTATGGCTCCTCTTTAATTGACCCGCTCTACATACTGGCCGGTGCGAGTATCCACCTTAATTCTGTCGCCTACATCAATGAACAAAGGCACCTGGATTGTCGCGCCAGTTTCAATCTCTGCCGGTTTAGTCCCGCTTTTGGCAGTATCCCCTTTTATGCCGGGTTCAGTCCCGGTTATTTCAACTTCGATAAAATTAGGAAGGTTAACCGTAAGAACATCATTTTTGTAAAAATACCCCATTACTTCAATATTATCTTTAAGAAATTTCGTATTATCGCCGATAGCTTCTTGGGCAACGGCAATCTCTTCAAAATTATCCTGATCCATAAAATGATACAAATGCCCGGAATTATACTGATATTGCAATTTCCTCTCATCCACAAAGGCCTGGTCAATCTTTTCGTCTCCGCGGAAAGTCTTTTCCTGAATGTTCGAGTTCTTCATATTTCTTAATCTCGCCCGCACAAAAGCCGCTCCTTTGCCGGGTTTGACATGCTGGGCGTCAACCACAACATAAACGACATCATCAACTAGTATCGTTACTCCTGATTTAATTTCATTTATCGATAGAGCCACTGAGCACCTCGCATCCTTTCTTGGTTACCAATACCATATCTTCTATTCTTATCCCGAACCTGCCCGGAAGGTAAACTGCCGGTTCCACCGTAAAAACCATACCCGGAACCAAAATCCCGCTATTGCCGGATGATATCGACGGAGCCTCATGAGTTTCTAAACCGATTCCGTGGCCTAAGCTATGGCCGAAATATTTTGCATACCCTTTGCCAGCTATATAGTTACGGCTTAAAGCATCAATCCGGGAAATCTCTATCCCCGGCCTGATTTTCTCAATTGCCTTGTTTTGCGCCTTGAGAACAACGCCATAAATCGAGCGGGTAAGATTTTTTATTTTATCTAAAAAGAATACCCTTGTCAAGTCGGATTTATACCCGAAATAGTCGACTCCGATATCAATTAATACCGTTTCATCCTGCTTAATCCTCCTTTGCCCCGGCTTATGATGGGGAAAAGCTGAATTAGGCCCCGAGGCAACAATGATATCAAAAGCCGCCCCGATGGCGCCGTTATAGCGGATGAAACGCTCCAATTCTCCGGCTATCTCGATCTCTTTTAGGCCCGGCTTAATGAAATCCCGGATAAATTCCAAGCTTAATCCCGTAATCCTGAGGGCCTCCCTGATTTTCCTGATTTCATCGGGCCCTTTAATCTGCCTCTGATTTTCGATAAGATTATGGGCAGGTATCAAATAAGGGCCGGACTTGAGAAATTCCTTAATTTTTCTATACTCGGCATAAGGCATATACCTTTCTTCAAATCCAATCCTTTTTAAGCCCAGATCAAGGCAAGTATCCGCGATAAGCGCAAAAACAGAACCATTAATCTTCTTAAGGCTGGCTGCGCCTTTAAGCTTAGAGCGCGCTTCTTCGGTATACCTGGAATCGGTAAAATAGATGTTTTCTTTATTCGAAACCAAAAGGTAGGCGTCGGATGCGTCAAACCCGGCAAGATATGAAATATTGGCCGGGGAAGAAACAATAAGACCGTCTAGATTTTCCTGCTTTAAACGGTTTAATAGAATCTTTATGCGCGGGCTCATTATACATCAAGCAAATCAAGTATAGCCTCAAGGCCCAAACTATAACTTTTAGAACCAAAGCCCATAATTGTGCCTTTGGCTACCGGGCTAATCAGCGATTTATGCCTGAACTCTTCCCGGGAATAAATATTGGAAAGATGCACTTCTATAGTTAAGACGCCTGAAGCGGCTATAGCGTCCCTTATGGCAACGCTGGTATGGGTATAAGCAGCCGGGTTGATTAAGATAGCGTCGAATTTTTTCTTGGCGCGGCCGATCAAATCCACAATCCGGCCTTCGTGGTTGGATTGCCTGATGGTAAGGACGGCCTTGCGTTTCTTGGCAATCTTCTTCAATTCAGCATTTATCTGCTCTAAGGTAACCGTCCCGTAAACCTTGGGCTCTCTTTGCCCCAAAAGGCTTAAATTCGGGCCATGAATGACCAGTATCTTTTTCATAATTTTAATCCTCTGCCTCGTCTACCAGCATTACCGGAATTCCGCCTTTTACGGGATATTTCTTGCCGCATTTTTTACAGACAATCTTATTGCCTGCCAATTTAACATCCCCTTTGCAGCCCGGACAAGCCAGAATATCGATTAGTTCTTTATCAATCATGACTTACTTCCCAAGTAAATTGAATTACATATTTAATAGTTATAATGCCAAATGACAAATGTCAAAGCTCAAAATTCAAAATAAGCACAAATGACAAATACTAAATGACAAAACCCCGGTTTTGGTATTTAAGTTTTGGATTTATTTTGGATTTTGAATTTTGTCATTTGTCATTTAACTTTTTATCCTTTGAAAGATACACTGTCCTCAATTCATATAGAAGGCTCTCTAACAACTCCGCTTCTTCCTTATCCAAATTGCCTTTGGTTTTTTCCTGAAGCATACCAAGGGTATCGATGATAAATTTTGCTTGAGGCAAATCTTCTTCGGTTTTTTGAGTAGCGGGGTTGGGAATCTG
>JAQUOO010000122.1 GCA_028717055.1 Candidatus Omnitrophota bacterium
GCCGCCAACGATTAGAATATCCTTGCCCTTGAATTTATCCAAAGGATACCCCCTGCCATAGGGCCCGCGGATTCCCACCACTTCTCCCGGACGCAGAGAATGCAGTTTCGCGGTAACTTCACCGACATTCATAATGGTAAGCTCCAATTTCTCGCTAATCCCGGGGTCCGAAGAAGGAGTAAAAGGAGCTTCCCCTATCCCCGGAACGGCCATTTCAATGAATTGTCCGGTGGCGAATTTAAAACCGCCTTCGGGTTTAAGCCTGAAGGTCTTTATCGCCGGAGTTTCTTCGATAATTTCTTCGATAACAGTCTTAAGCGGCTGGTAGATATTTTTCTTCATATAATTTCCTTAAGATTCTGCGGATATCTATTTTGCCCGGGCAGACTTCGATACATCTGCCGCATCCGCAACAAGCCTGATATCCTAAATTGGAAACAAAAAAATCGAATTTCTTCAAATAACGGTTGCGTAATCTCATATAACGCATCTTTAACGCATTGGCCCCTCCGGCAACCTTGGTAAAATTTTTCAAAAGGCAGCCATCCCAAAGCCTAAGGCGCTTGACAGAGCCTGAAGAAGAGGCGTCGGAAAGCAGGAAACAATGGCAAGTGTCGCACATGTATACACAAGCATTGCACTCAACGCAAGTGCGCATTTCTTCCTGCCAGATCCCTGAATTATAACCTGATAAAACAATGTCCTGTAAAATTTCTTTTTTAGGAATTTTATACTGACTCAGATGCTCATCCATACGCATGTTGACCGATTCTCTCTTTGCTCTTCTTCCTGAAAGTTGCCCCAGAGTAGCCGGAACCAATAATTTTTTAAGCGACACAGCTATTAATTTCGCCTTCTGGGTTGCTATATCAAGAAGATAGCCGTTATTAAGTGGAGAAAGATTAAAATCAAAGGCTTCTGCCGGATAAGGATTGATGTCGAAAGCCCTGCAGAAACAAACCTCTTTGAAATGCGGACAGTCGCTGGAAATAATCAGGGCGCCCTCTCTCCTGGACTTGTAAAGAGGATCGGCTTCGTTTCCACCCAGAAAGACAAAATCCTGCACTTTTAACGAAAATAAATCGCAATTTTTTATCCCGCAAAGCGCAACAGGCCGCTCTATTTTTTCTTTTGCTCCTGCATCTTCAAAATATTCGCAGGCCTCTTCTTTATAATGCGTAAAAAACGCGCGGGTCGGTTCGACTGCGCGATAATCGTTAAAAGCTATATCTTCTTTTCTGACCTGGGAAAACTTCTTTAGAAAATAATCATCGGTAGGCAGACCCGCCTTACAGGTGCATTCGCCTCTTTTAACCGGAGACTTTTCCCTGACCGGGACATACAAGTCGTAATCCCCGGCTAAATGCTCGTAGAATTTTACTAAGTCGTCGTTCTTTAAAAAATAGGTTTCCATCTACCCTGAAAGTTTTTGCCTCACTAAATCACTGACTAATTTTCCGTCTGCCTGGCCGGCGATTTTTGCGTTTACCTCTTTCATTACTTTACCCATATCCTTCATGCCGCTTGAGCCGGTTACGCTAATTGCCTCTTCAATTATCCGCTTAACTGCATCAACGGAAAGTTCAGGAGGAAGATAGGTTTTTAGGATTTCCAGCTCTTTCTTTTCCTTTTCAGCCATTTCCAGCCGCTCTCCCTTGGTAAATTGCTCGATAGAATCATGGCGCTGTTTTATCTGTTTCTTGATAACAGCGATTGCTTCAGTATCGTTAAGCGCGTTTGCCTTCTTGGCAACTGCGGCGTTCATCATATCCGCCCGCAGAAAGCTTAAAACCGAGCTCTTCAACTTATCCCCCGACTTCATTGCTTCTTTATAATCATTAAGGATCTTTTCTTCTAACATAAATCCTCCTTCCGGCGCGGTTTAGATTAAAATACACTTTTTAAAATGTTTGAGCCTTTTATTCAAATCCTTCATAGCAAGTTTGGATGTCCTTTCCAAACCAAAATCTTCGATGTTAAATGACGCCGCTATCGTGCCGAAGACAAGCGCCTTTTTTAGATTTTGTATATTCACCTTTTTCGATTTGGCCAAATAACCCATAAAGCCTCCGGCAAAGGTATCTCCGGCTCCGGTAGGATCTACTACTTTATCCGCCGGATATGCCGGAAGGGAAAAGATAAACTTGTCGCTGGAAAACAGCACTCCATGTTCGCCTTTTTTAATCAGAACCATCTTGGGCCCAAAAGAGCGCAAAGCGCGGGCTGCCTGAATCAAGTTATGCTCTTGGGATAAAGAACGCGCTTCCTGGTCGTTGGCTACGTAAATATCCACTTCTTTGAGCAAACGCAGAAGCGATTTACGCTTATTGCTGATCCAATAGTTCATGCTATCTAAGGCGATTAGCTTGGGCAAACGCATATGCCCCAAGAGGTGCCGCTGTATATCCGGGTCAACATTGGCCAAGAAAACATGCTCTATTCTTTTTTGCTCTTCTGAAATCTCAGGTTTGAATGTATTAAGGACCCCTAATTCGGTATTCAGAGTGATAGCGGTATTCAGATCGCCCTTATATTCGCCTGACCACTGGAAAGTCTTTCCGGAAGCCTCGCGGATAAGCGCGCTAAGATTTATGCCTTTAGCCTCCAGAAATTTGATATGCCTTTGGGGGAAATCTTTACCCACAATGGCAACCAGATTCACTTTGGTAAAAATACGCGCAGCCATCGCAAAATGCGCGGCTGACCCTCCCAGCATCTGTTTTCTTTGGCCAAAAGGAGTCTTTACATTATCCAGCGCCACTGTCCC
>JAQUOO010000123.1 GCA_028717055.1 Candidatus Omnitrophota bacterium
GAAGTCAGCATAAGTCAATCCGCAATTCGGGCATTTCGCGCTTATGGATGTTTCAGGCTCCTTTTCGCCTTTTCCGAAATCAGCCATCCCGGCTAACAGGTCGTTTAAACCAAACTGCTGCTCCATGGCAAGGCTCTTTTGGCGCGCGCAATCCTCGCATAAGTGCAATTCGCTCATCTGCTCATCTACAATCTCGGTTAAATGAACAGTGGCCTCATTTTTTTTGCAAATATCACAAAGCATAATTCATCCTTTTAATAACTAATTTTAAATAGCTCTAATTCCCAAATATCCAAATCCCAATGTCGAATGAAATCCCAATGATTCAATGTCCCAATTGAAACATTGGAACTTGGAAATTCATTCGTCATTGGAGCTTGGTGATTAGTCATTAATATCTTATCCCTTCTCTCTTAGTCAATTCCCTAAACTTCTTCAAAAGGACTGAAGTTATCTTGCCGGGCCTGCCATCCCCGATAACCCTGCCATCCACCGCAACAACAGGAATAATCTCCGCAGCTGTTCCGGTTAAGAAACATTCGTCGGAAATATATACCTCATGGCGGGTAATAACATGCTCATGCGCCGGAATCTTGTTTTTACGCGCAATTTCCAAAACCGCATCGCGGGTAATCCCGCGCAAAGTGCCCATGCACTGCGGAGGAGTATAAAGATTCTTGCCTTTGACAATAAAGATATTATCTCCCGTGCATTCAGCCACATAGCCTAAAGAATCAAGCATTATAGCCTCATCACAACCGGCGTTTGTCGCCTCAATCTTGGCTAAGATATTATTCAGGTAATTCAAAGACTTGATCTGGGGATTTAGGGCCTCAGGAAGATTCCTGATTGTCGGAACAGTAATTATCTTGAGCCCCTCTTGATAAAGCGTCTGAGGATACAAGGCAATCTTGTCGGCAATAATGATAACTGTCGGCTTGCCTTTGCATTTACGCGGGTCCAACCCCAAATCTCCCTTGCCCCGGGTCACTACAAGCCGGATATAAGAATCCTTGAGGTTATTTTTCTTTAATGTAAGAATGACCGCCTTAATTAACTCTTCCCTGGATAAAGGTATGGTCAACATAATACTTTTAGCTGATTCAAACAGGCGGTCAATATGCTCCCTTAATTTAAAAACCAAACGGTTATACGAACGGATCCCTTCGAATACCCCGTCGCCGTAAAGCAAGCCGTGGTCAAACACAGAAATCTTTGCCTCATTTTCTTCATAGAACTTACCATCGATGTAAATTTTCATTTCAATCTCCCCTTCTAATGACAAATATCAAAACGCAAAATCCCAATTATCAAGCCCCAATGACGAATGAAATCCCAAATTCCAAGTTCCAATTTGGACATTTAGTTATTAGGGTTTCATTCGGATTTAGGATTTGGTTATTGGTCATTTTGAACTTTGGATTTTTGTCATTAATCTCTATTTAGCCAACTAATACTCCGTCACTTAAATGATAGACCTTATCCGCCTGCTTAGTCAGTTCCATATTATGCGTAACCAAAACCACGGTCATTTTATTTTCTAAATTTGTCTTCTTGACCAGCTCGATGATTTCCGCGCCTGCCCTGGAATCAAGATTTCCGGTCGGCTCATCGCAAAGGAGCATCTCCGGATTATTGATTAAACTGCGCGCTATGGCTACTCTCTGTTTTTCTCCCCCGGATAATTGACTGGGCAGGTGATTAAGCCGTTCTTCCAGACCAAACTTATTCAAGAGTTCCAGGGCTTTTTCTCCTGCTTTTTGCTTCACATTCTGCGCATTATCGCTAATCAATACCGGCATAAGGACATTTTCCAAGACCGTAAACTCGCCAAGTAAATGATAAAATTGAAAAACAAAACCTATTTTTTCATTTCTTATTCGGGCGAGCCCCGCATCAACAAGTTTATAAATATTCTGGTTTTGGAATCTAACTTCGCCCTGAGTAGGCGCATCCAACCCGCCCAAAACATGTAACAACGTAGACTTCCCGGCCCCGGAAGGCCCGACTACAGCGATAAAAGAACCTTTGTCGATCTTTAAACTTATGCCTTTCAGGACAGCAAGATCCTTTTTCCCGTCGTTATAGACTTTGTGTATATTTTTGGCTTCTAGCATATAAATCTAACGCCTATAATGACAAATTTCAAAGCTCAAAATCCAAAATAAATCTAAATTACAAATACCCAATGACAAACCTTGGTTTTGACATTTGTAATTTTAATTTTGAATTTATTTTGTGCTTTGGATTTTGTCATTTGTCATTAAGCTACTCGTACCTCAATGCCTCTACGGGTTTTAGCTTGCTCGCCCGGGACGCCGGATAAACTGTCGCGACCAAAACAATCAGCAAAGCTGATATAATGATCAAGGTTATATCCGGCCAAATCTGTATACTTACCGGAAGCCGGTCGATATAATAAATATCCTGCGGCAGTTTTATAAATTGATACTTCTTGAGCGCAAAGCACAAAACTATTCCGGCAAGAAACCCAAGCGTTGTCCCTAATAACCCGATTATCAACCCCTGATAAGTAAAAACCTTTCTGATGCTTAAGGCGCTCATGCCAAGAGCCTTCAGGATGCCGATATCCTTGGTCTTCTCAACCACCATAACTATTAAAGTGCTTATAATGTTAAAAGACGCAACCAGTATTATCAAAGTCAGGATGATAAACATGGTCAATTTCTCAAGCTTCAATGCCGCGAAGAAATTCTGGTTGGCTTCCATCCA
>JAQUOO010000124.1 GCA_028717055.1 Candidatus Omnitrophota bacterium
GCAAAGCGCCTGCACGGAATAATCTATATCCTGGAAGCTGCATCCGCCGCAAAGACCAAAATGTTTGCAGGTTTCTCCCATATTTTTATTTTAACAAATCAAACAAATCATCCGATTCCATTAAACAGTTAATTTCTGAGATTTTTTTAAACCAATTATCTTTTATGTACCCATTATCCTGAATGCGTGAATCACCCCATCCCTGGCCTTTAAACATCTCAAGCTTATCCCAATCGCAATTAATATAGCAAACGGCTTTTACGTTTTCCTGTTCTATAAAATCAAAGAACGGAACAAACCACTCCTGCCAGGAGCGTTCTCCATTTTTTGCCCCCACGGCATATGGCGCGGCCTCAGCAATCATTAAAGGTTTATGGTGTTCGCGAGCATATCGGGCAAAATTTATCATATTGTTTAGATTAGAAGTATGGAAGAAGGATATTCCAAACCAATCAACATATTCATCGCCTGGATACCATTGCATAGGCGTCTGGCTCGTTCCTGCTGAATGCCACACATAAGCGGCATTATCTACGCCTTCTTTATTAAAAAAATCAACAATATAGCGAAATGCTTGGATGTATTCTCGCGGACCATAGCGGTTATTTGCAAAGTCGAATTCATAACCAATACGCAGAAAAATGGGACGTTTCAACCGCTTACACCAATTGGCTAATATCTTTAGGTTTTCGTCATAAGTGCCTTTTGGAACGAATAAAGCAGCGCCTTTCATGTATAAACCTATTTGAATAACCGAACGCGGATATTTTTTGAGCAAATAATCCGCATGTTGAACTCCCGAGCCGTAGTCAGCAGCGGTATCCAGCCCTTCTACGCGCTGTAAGGAAGTATATACCATCACTCCTGCCGGAGCCTGCCCGGATAAGCGTACGTAATTATTTATACTTTCTTGATTCTGCCCAATAATAAAAATTATTTTACCGTCAGATGGCACAAATTTTGAGTCCCTGGCCAAGACAATCAAAGGCCAACTTACACAGCTGCAACATAACCAAATAAATAATATTTTTTTTAAAAGCTTATGCATAAATCAAAAACTTTTTCAGAATTCTACGTTTACCCGGCAAATAGCGTACGGAAGGCTTGCCTATTGCAATCGCCGCCTGTAACTGCAAATTTTTTGATAGGCATAAAAATTTATTTATTTTTTGGCGTTTATTCAATATTTCACCAAGCCAGCAGGCGCCTAATTTTTGAGAATGAATATATAAAAGCATATTTTGAATGCAGGCTCCTATTGCCATAAGGTCTCTCTCAAGGTTATATGAAGATTTTTTATCCAGAAAAACCAGAATAATTTTATCCGCGCCTTTTATTACGTAGCTGTAGTGCGTGAATTTTACAAGCGCGGCTTTTTCTTTGCCCGAAAGAACCATAAACCGCCAGGGCTGGTTATTAAGGCCTGATGGCGCCCAGCTGCCTGCCGTTAAAACTTCTTCTATGGTTTTAGCGGAGACATTGGCTTTTTTAAACTTTCTGACTGAACGGCGGGATTTGATTAAATTTAATGTGTCCATTTCGCTGTTATTATATGTAAAATTGAAGGAAAACACAAGAAATTATCCCCTGATAAATTTTCCTGACGGCTTACGACAAAAATGCTATAATTTTTTAAAGGAGGAAAAATGAAACATTTAATAACGGTTATGATTATTTGTACAACGATTGTATTTTATTCTCCATCGGGTTTTGCTTCGGAAGAAAATAATAAAGAAGACAGCATTGTTTTACAGGAATATTCTCACGGTGATGATATAAGCAAAAAGAATTTAATTACCCTTGGAGAGAAGGTAATTTTCGAAATTAATGCCTATATAGATGATTTTCTCGGAGAACCCATAATCAATGCCAACGCAAAAATTACAAACACAACCGCAAACACTATGCAGGTCATATATCTAATAAGATTTTATGACGGCGACGGAAATGTAGTGGGGGCAACTGCAATGAGCTCGACTCTTGAACCAAATAAAGACGTCTATTACGGAAGCAGCCTGATTAGAGGGAAAAAAGAAGATTTTGCAAAAGTTACAAAATATAAAATCTATGCCTGTTCTTACGAAACTTTGCCAAAAAAAGAGTAGCCCTTTAGGTAAGCCAATAGCCGAGCTCCTGAAGAATTCTTGGTTTATTCTGCCAATCTTTTAGGACATTTACCCAGATATCCAGAAAAACTCGCTTTCCGAAAATTGCTTCTATCTCTACGCGGGCCTGCGCTCCTATTTCTTTTATAAGTTTACCGCCTTCGCCTATTACAATTTTTTTCTGCGAAGGCCGGTTTACGTAAATATTTACCCTTACATGGATAAATCCTGTTTTCGCAAGGCCTTGCGGAACAGTTGATGAAGAAAGCAGGGGATCTTCATATTTTTCATCTTCAATTTCTTCTTCAAGCTCTTTTTCTGAATCTTCATCTTCTTCGGCGATTTCTTCTTCTGTCGTTTCCTCTTCTTCCTCCACATTTTCGGGTGGTTCGTTTCCTTCTTCAGCTTCTTCGATTTTACCTCCCTGCGGCATATCCTTAATCGACTCTACTTCAACAGCCAAAGAATGCGGCAGTTCTTCTGACAATACGGTGAATAATTTTTCTCTTACTATATCTGCTATGCGGAATTTAAGCGGGAAATCTGTCAGCGTTTTGTCATCATAGAAAGGAACCTGTAATGGTAAGTTTTCTACAATT
>JAQUOO010000125.1 GCA_028717055.1 Candidatus Omnitrophota bacterium
GGAAGAAGGATATTATTATGGTTTTGCGAATGAAGGCTTGTGGCCTTTATGCCACGTTACGCACACCAGGCCTATATTCCGCGAAGTTGACTGGCAGATGTATAAGAAAGTAAACCAGAAATTCGCCGAAAGCGTCCTTGAAGAATTGCCTGCCAGCAAGCCTTTTGTTTTCATCCAGGATTATCATTTTACTCTTTTGCCCAAGATGATAAAAGACAAGCGCCCTGATGCGACAGTGGCCCTTTTTTGGCATATACCCTGGCCCAACCCGGAGGTTTTTGCGATCTGTCCTTATTATCAGGAGATTCTGGATGGAATACTTGGTTGCGATTTAATCGGTTTCCACGTCCAATTCAATTGTAACAACTTTCTGGATACCGCCAACAGATTGACCGAATGCCGTGTGGACACGGAAAAATTCAGCGTAGTTAAACAGGACAAAGAGACGTTTATCAGAGCGTTTCCTATAAGCGTTGGAGGATATATGTCTACAAACCTGACTCCGCTTGAGGTAAGCGAGGCAGCCAGGATTAAGGAAGAGTTTAAGCTCCGGGATAAAATAGTTTGCGTAAGCGTTGAAAGAATCGATTATACCAAAGGTATAGTCGAACGCATTATGGCAATAGACAGATTCCTGGAAAAATACCCCCAATACAAGAATAAGTTTGTGTTTATGCAGTTGGCCGCTCCCAGCCGCACGCATATCAAGCGCTACCATGAACTTATTTCCGAAATAGATGAACTGGTTGAGAAAACGAACTGGAAATATTCAGACGGAGACTGGAAGCCGATAATTTATTTAAAACGCCATTTTTCTCCGGAGGAGATCAAGCCTTATTATTCTCTTGGGGATTTTTGCATAGTAAGCTCTCTCCATGACGGAATGAACCTTGTGGCTAAAGAATATGTTGTTTCGAAAACCGATTCCAGCGGCGCTCTCATCTTAAGCAAATTCACCGGAGCTGCCCGCGAGTTGACCGATGCCGTGTTGATTAATCCTTATTCCATAGAGGAGTTTGCCGAAGCGATTAAGTCCGCCATCGAGATGCCTAAGGCCGAGAAGATCAAGCGTATGGAGAATATGCGCAGGGTTGTTTCCGAAAATAATATTTATAAATGGGCGGGGGATATCATTACTGAACTTACTGCCCTGAAAAAGAGTTAAAAAACCGCAAGAGAAAACGATGGACTATCTTTTCGATGATTGGGATATATTAAAAGACAGGCTGAGAGATAAATACCTGTTTATTTTCTTGGATTTCGACGGCACGCTCGCTCCTATTGCCAGGACGCCCGATGAAGCGGTCTTGCCCAATGGGATAAAGAGAATGCTTAAGGAACTGTCTAAGAAAACATCCTGCAGGATAGCTATTATAAGCGGCAGATCGCTCTCAGACCTCAAGAGAAAGTTCGGCGGTTTAAAAGGTATTGTTTATTCGGGGAACCATGGTTTGGAAATCGAGGGGCCAAAGATTAAATTCAGCCCCTTGGTTTCTTCGGGATACCTGATGGCCATCAAGACAATCAAAAGTATCCTGCTTAAGAAAACCCGCGCGGTTAAAGGCGCCTTGCTGGAAGATAAGAAGCTTTCTTTGAGCCTGCATTACCGTTTGGTTGACGAGAAGCAGGTAAATATGGTTAAAACGATATTTCATGAGACAGTGATACGTTATCTTGCAGGAGGAAGGGTAAGGGTTAAAGAAGGCAAGAAGGTGTTGGAGATAAGGCCTCCTTCGGAATGGGATAAAGGTAAAGTTGTCCTCTGGCTTTTGTCCAGGGAGAAATTTGCCAAATACGGCAGAGATGTCCTTCCCATTTATGCGGGAGATGACCTTACGGATGAAGACGCTTTCAAGGTATTGAAGCGCATAGGTATAACTGTTTTTGTGGGCAAGCCGTCTCACCGGCCATCCGGCGCCCAGTATTATGTAAAGGATACCGGGGAAGTCGCCAAATTACTGAGGAATATTCTTGGAATATAAATCTAAAGAGCCGTTCAGGTTCTATACCAGATTGCACCTCTCCGAGCTAACCGGGTTAAGAGCGGCTACTTTAGGGCAGCTCTTGAAGCTTATTAAAGAAGCTCCGGATTCTTGCATTTATCATCATACCCATAGGTTTCTGCAGCAGTATCAGTATCTCTCTTGCGAGCCGCCGAATGATTTTGTTTATTGGGTAAATGAAATTCTGGGGGAGCGCGGTTTAGGAGAAAAACTTTTAAACATCGATACAATCCAATATTCGTCAATAAGCGAATTGCGTGAAAAGATCGCCTCAACCATTGAAGAGCATCTCAGGAAGAACCCTCTGGCGGTATTCAAATTTTCCCGGATTCAGGAAGAGTTCCATTTTATAAAATCAATCAGTTTTATTATTCCTACCGATTATTTAGTTTATGACCTGGGTGGATTTAAAGAGATCCTAAGGAAGGTTACCCTTGATTCCGTATACTTTCATGTTTTCGAAGCCCGCCTGCGGCTCGGGGAGAAAACTAACGATTTCTCCAATTGGATAGGCTCTTCGCTGGGCCAAAAAGAATTAGCAGATAGAATCTCTAAGCTTAACCCCTATACTTATACATTGGAAGAATTGAGAAGTAAAATAATCAGCCTCGTAGAAGAGAACGATGCCTTGCCAATATGACTGAAGTAGAGAAATATATTCCGATT
>JAQUOO010000126.1 GCA_028717055.1 Candidatus Omnitrophota bacterium
TTGCCTATTTTAAACGCTTCCCTGTAGATTTCCTCCCAGGTCAGCTTCGCATTCATTCTGATATCAGCATTTATACTTTCATTGCGTTCAGGAAGAACTTCGTAAGTATAAAATATGCGCGCTACCGCATCTAAGAATAAGCCATGGCTCCTGGCAGCTGCCCTGAATCGCTTGGCGTCAAACAATTCCGGGTATTTGGCTATTAACTTAAGCGTTTCAACCCATTCCTTCTGGGCGTAAATGCCGGCTTTTTCAGTTTCTGCAATCGCTTCTAAAAATTCAGGCAAAATCCCGCTTGTAGCGATGTAATAATCAATGACCTGATGAACCAGATTTTCATCTTCGGGGTAATAATAATGGAGGATTTCTTCGGCGAGAATGATTACCGCCAGCAATGGAGGCGCCTGGCTCTGAAGAATATGATGCAGTTTAATCAACATAGGAGAAGCCACGGCTAATCTCTCCAAATCACCAGCTTCTTCCAAGAAAAGCTGCGGGCGCTGTAATATGCGCGCCAGCAAATCATATATTCTCGAATCGCTTTTTCTAATCAACAGTAATTCTCTTAGCGCCCGCTTAAGATACCTTTCAAGCTTGCCCGGCAGATGTCCGTCTTGCAAGCTCAAAGTATTTTTGTAAGCATTGGCTTCTAAAACAACCTTAAATTTACTTACTATATCTATCAAATACCCCTGGTTTTGCACAAAACAACGCGAAGTATGGAAATCCGGCTTGGCGAATTTATCCCAGTTCTTTTCTGACCATATCTCCAGGAGATCGACGTTACCTACAAATACAACCTTTCCCCCTCTTTCCAGTTCCGCTGCCTCGGTCAATTCCGGGCAGATAGATATTCTTCTTTGCTTATCCACCGTTGCCGGAAAACTGAAGGCGCTGAATTTTAATTTCCCTTCTTCTCCCAGAGAATTTATCTTCTTATTATATGAATCCAAAGTGTATATTTGAATTCTATGGGCAGAAGGAGCGCAATAGAAATAAAGTTCTCTAATATCTTTATAATTATAGGTAAAGGCGGCTGGGATAATTACCCGGTTCTTATCATCCAGCTTCGCGTTATAATGCCCGAAGAAAGAGAGATGCCGCTCAATAGAATCTCCTTTCTCCCTGCTATAAACCTTTATCCTGTTCCTCCCTTCTTTCTTGGCTTTATAAAGAGCTTCGTCTGCATTGGCTATAAGGTCAATCTTAGATATCCCGTCCTCAAGGCCGGCCACTCCTATGCTAACGGTGCATTTAATTATAATCCCGCTCTCCCCGTTATTTTCTACCCTGAACCGATTTTCATCTATTATTTTTCTAATATCTTCCGCAACATTGTAATAAGCCTCGGCTTTTTCGGTATGAGGAAGAATTACCGCGATTTCTTCGCCGCCGATCCTGCAGGCAATGTCGGGTTTCCTTAACCTTTTCTTTATCAAAATTGCTATCTCTCTGAGTATAGCGTCCCCCGCCGGATGGCCATAGGTATCGTTAATTGATTTAAAATAATCTATATCCAACATCAACAAAGATAAAGGATGATCCTTATATCTCTGTACATACTCTATTTCGTTAGATAAAGCTAGCTCAAAATACCTGCGGTTGAATAACCCAGTCAGAACATCAGCATAAGCCAAGCTGTCCAGCTTATCCGCTATCGCTTCAAGAAACTCTATCTGCAATGAAGAATTCTCCGGGCAAGATAATCCCGTGCGGGCGCCGGCTTCATGCAGTATTACTGACTTTAATTTCCAGGAGTTGGCGAAGACAGCCCTGTTAAAATAATAAACTCCGTTATGGACGGCAACGTAAAAATTCTTGAAATTCCCCACCTTTGCCGAAGCGGCACCAGTCAATAGTTCCTGAAGGCCGGAGGCCAACGAATCATTCTTGGCCGCCTCCAGGAAATCTTTTACTGCTTTAGCGCTGGATACTATCATCTGGTATTCAGAAGAAGCTATGCGGCGGGCAGGTATCTGCTTGATTTCATACGAGATTTCCTTCTTAGTTAAGGGAACGTTTTTGGGACAAGCGTAATCGGGAGAAAACGCTTTCTTGCTAGGTAAAATAAATAATTTATTTACTCCGGAACTGACCTCTTCCAGCAACTTAGGCTCTCCGATAGCTAAAGTGGGTATGTTTGGGGTTACTACCTTATTTATTTTGACTAATAGCTGTGCCGCGCCAAAAGCTAAAAACAGCCTTATGCCCTCATCTCCCATCTTTCTTACCGCATCCGCGTGTAAAGCCGGCCTGAAGAATCCTTTCTCCAGTTCATTACGCACATCTTCGGCAAATGTTATTATCCTGCTTCCTAAAGAAGAATTAACCACCGGAACCTGCGGTCTGTAAAAAACAACCCTTTCAAGCCGATCCAATAGCCGGTCTTCTGCCTCTTTTCCGTAAAAGCTGTTATGGACTGTTTTTCTCGGGGAACGGAGAAATTTAACTCTTCTGGTTTCGGTATCGCGCCTGGAACATACAATGGATGAAATTTTATCCTGCAAGCTCTCGAGCTCTTTCTCTTCTACGCGCGCCGCCAAAGCCAGGAAAAACGGAGAGTCATCCGAAAGCACCTCTATCCTTCC
>JAQUOO010000127.1 GCA_028717055.1 Candidatus Omnitrophota bacterium
GGCGAACGCAGGCGTTTAGAGATTACCCGGGCCCTGGTAACTAACCCGTCTTTTATCCTTCTGGATGAGCCGTTTTCCGGGATTGACCCGATTGTGGTTAATGAAGCGCAGGAGATTATCAAGGAACTAAGAGAAAAAGGGTTGGGGATTTTGCTTACGGACCATAACGTGAGAGAGACGCTTTCAATAACCGACAGGGCATATTTGATTGCCGACGGAAAGATTCTCATTTCATGAACAGCCAATGAACTTATTAACAACGCACAAGCCCGTTCGATTTATCTGGGCGAAAAATTCAGAATGTGAGTGAGGATTGGATTTGCTGTAGCTAGGGGCCTCAACTAAGAAAGGGAGAAATGAAGACGGAAGTAAAAAAACTGGAAAGCAACATAAGAGAGCTTAATATTGAAATTAGCGGAGATGTCGTAAAAAATAAATTTGAGGAGGTCTTTAAGCGTATAGGACAGGAAGCTAAGGTCCCGGGTTTTCGCCCCGGGCATGCCCCGCGCGACATATTGGAAAAAAATTATGCCGCTGTAGCTCACGAGCAGGTATTGAAAGAGCTGGTTCCGGATATTTACAACGAGGCGATTAATAAAGAAGGGCTGGATGTCATCGAACTTCCTGAAATATCCGAGGTAAAGCTTGAACGCGAACTTCTTTCTTTTAAGGCTAAGGTAGAAGTTAGCCCGGAGGTTGAGGCTAAGGATTACAGGGGGATTAAGATTGAATATAAAAGCGTAAGCGTCGCTTCTGATGAAGTTAAGCGTGCAATTGACGCATTAAAGGAATCGCGCAAGATTGACAGTATAGATGATAACCTCGCCAAATCTTTGGGTTATCCGAATATGGGGGAACTGGAGAAAATCCTAGAGAAACAGATTTTTATCCAGAAGGAAAATGCCGAACGCCAGAGAATCGAAACTGAGATTGTTGAAAATCTGATTAAAGGTGTAGATTTTAAGCCTCCGCAGGGTTTGGTTAAACGGCAATTGGAAGATATGCTCCGCCAGGCCAAGGTGGATTTAGCCATTAAAGGAGTTCCGCGTGATAAGATAGAAGAGCAGGATAAAAAAATGCGCGAAGAGCTTGAGCCGGAAGCATGTAAGCAGGTAAGAATTTATTTGGTTCTGGCAGCGATAGCCAAGAAAGAGAATATTGCTTCTGATGATCATATGCCGCGCAGGGTAATGGAGTTTTTGTTGAGAGAAGCTAATTGGCGCGTAGATACAAAATAATATATACTAATGCCCAATCACTAAATCACAGTGTCGAATAAAATCCCCTGCCTATCGGCAGGCAATGATTCAATACCTTGGGATTTAAATCGTCATTGAAGCTTGGACTTTTTAGGTATTAATATAACATAAGGAGGTGGGTATGGAGATTAAAAACCAGACTTTAGTGCCGATGGTAATCGAACAGACCGCTAGAGGCTATGAACGGGCTTATGATATTTACTCCAGGCTGCTTAAGGATCGTATTCTTTTTATCGGGACTCCTATCGATGATTATGTGGCTAATTTAATCATTGCCCAGATATTGTTTTTGCAGATGGAAGATGTGAACAAGGATATAAATGTCTATATCAACTCTCCGGGGGGTTCAGTTACTGCCGGGTTGGCCATTTATGATACTATGCAGTTTGTCAAATGCGATATAGCTACTTATTGCGTGGGGCAGGCTTCCAGCATGGGGGCTTTGCTTTTGCTTGCCGGAACCAAAGGGAAACGCCAGGCCCTTCCTAATTCAAGGATTATGATTCATCAGCCTTGGGGAGGCGTGCAAGGACAGGCGGAAGATATTTCGCGCCATGCCCAGGAAATTTTAAAGATGAGGGATAAGATTAATGAAATAATTGCCCATCATACGGGACAATCGATCGAAAAAATAAAAAAAGATACGGATAGGGATTATTTTATGTCTGCGGATGAAGCTAAAGCTTATGGCTTGGTTGATGAAGTGATTTTCCCTCAGGAAAAGAAGAAATAAAATATAGTAAAAGTAAAAATTTCAATTACAAATGGCAAAATCCAAAGCACAAAAATGGCCAATCACCAAATCCCAATGTCGAATGAAACCCCAATGGTTAAATGCCCAAAATTGGGGCTTTGAATTTGGAGCTTCATTCGTCATTGAAAGCTTGGATCTTGGGATTTAATCTAAGGATATTTATTTTGAATTTTGGGCTTTGGCCTTTGATGTTAGCAGTTTTACCTTTTGCACCTACTTTTTAGTTTAAAGTAACCAACTAGGAGGATTCGCGTATGAGAAAGAACTATTTATTGACTCCCGGGCCGACACCTTTACCTCCGCAGGTAATGGAGTCGATGGCTCGCCCCATAATCCATCATCGGACTCCGCAGTTTCAGGCAATGTTGAAAGAAGCGGTTGAAGGATTGAAATATGTTTTTCAGACCAAGAACGACGTTTTTATCCTTACTTCTTCCGGTACCGGAGCGATGGAGGCAGCGGTAATCAACCTGTTGTCAGCCGGCGATACTGCTTTGGTTGTTCAAGGCGGTAAATTTGGCGAAAGATGGACTGAAATTTGCAAGGCTTACGGGATG
>JAQUOO010000128.1 GCA_028717055.1 Candidatus Omnitrophota bacterium
TGCTGGTGCCCGGCTATTATCCGAGTTTTTACCGTCGTGTATCTGTCCGGATCAATAAATATTCCTTTTGTATTTATTTTATTTTTCTTTAACTCCGCAAGAAGAATCCTGGCGTTTGGATCACTCCCGATAACTCCGGCTAAATACACATCCGCTCCAAACGCGCGGATATTATTGGCGACATTAGCCGCTCCTCCCGGAACATGCGTGCGCTTATTCGCCCAGACCACCGGAACCGGGGCTTCAGGCGAAATCCTCTCTACCTTGCCCCAAATATACTGGTCAAGTATAAGGTCGCCGATAACCAGAATCCTGGCTTTGTTAAGCCTATGGATTATTTCTTTCAGATTCTTAATATTCATATAACATAATGTTTGATTTAAAACTCAAAAGTTAAAACGCAAAAGGCAAAACTGACAATGTCAAATTACAAAGCACAAAATTCAAAATAAATTTAAATGACAAATACCCAATGACAAAACCTTGGTTTTAGTATTTGTGTTTTGAGCTTTGGATTTATTTTGGATTTTGAATTTTGTCATTTGACATTTAAATTTCGACTTTACTTAATATTCATAGCAGAATGCTCAAAGCTTCTCAATAACTGCCTGCGCTAAAAACGGCAGCATTATTTCGTGGTGGCCGATTATATAATAGCCATTGCCGCCGGAAAGAACCGGACGGGTTACTACATTTTGCGCGGCGCGGTATTGATAAATCATATCAAAAGTAGCTGTGGAAAAATCTCTAACTTTGTTCCCCAGGTTACGGGCCAAATTCAGGGCCTTTAAGAAAACTTCCGGGAGCATGACTGCCGAACCAAAATTTAAAACAACCCCTCCTTTATTCAGAAAACGGATATTCTCGGTCAAAGCGTAAAAATCCTTCTGGCTTCCTTTACCGGTTAACCCGGCGTCAAACGAAGGATGCTGATGGATTATATCAGTTCCTATCCCGACGAAAACACACGCCGGGACTTTGTATTTGTAAGCATTATACAAAAGGCTTAAGTTCTTATTACGCAGCCCTGATTCGGCTATTTTTTTGGCGACGGAATACCCTAAACCTAATCCGCTCTCGGCGCCCTCGGCCACAGCAGTATTGATAAACTCGGCGGCCTCTCTGCTCATCCCGAATTTACCGGTTTCAAGGTTCTGGGCGACATCTTCCGAAGTCTTTCCCTGGTAAGCAATCTCAAAATCGTGAATGATGCCGGCGCCATTGAGGCAAATACAGGTAATAACCTTGCTCTTGATCAACTCGATCAATATAGGATTAAGCCCGCATTTTATGACGTGGGCGCCAGCCATAAATATAACGGCTTTCCCCTTTTTCCGCGCGCTTATAATGTCATTGACGATACAACGGAAATCCTTAGCCTTTAAAATATTAGGCAAAGAATCATAAAAAGCTTTAAAAGCCCTGTTTTTAGCCGGAATCCGGGCAAAATCCGCGGAATTCACCTTGCTCAAACGCGACTTAACCGAGTATGTCTTCACCTTCTCTATATTAATCATAAGGAAGTTATAATTTTAACACAATCTGGCGTTAAATCAACTAGATATATGTATTTTTTACGGCAATTCTTAGGGTATTATTTAAGGCGTGCAGGATTGAAAAGAGTAACCGCTTACACAAAGCACATAGCGGCAAGTTCTACCAGGCATTTTATAAGCCCCGGTTCCATATCCTCCATAAGATGGACAACCACTAGAGAAACTCCCATGCTCATAATACCAAGAGGTGCGACTTGGATCAGGATTAGATATGCTATACACAGTGTTTCCGCCAACAGATACAGTAATGGGCCAGCTGTTTTCTGTAGGAGGATAGGCTCCGTAAACCGCATAATAAGCCAGCAACACCTGCCTTATAGAATCCAAACTAGCATATACCTTTGACTTCTCGGCCCGATCTACGTTAGCATAATATTTGGGGAGAGCGATAAGAACAACAATACCTATGATCACGATGACGATGATTAGCTCGATGAGAGTAAAACCGTGTTCTTTTTGATTTATGCTCTGCTTGTAAAATCCTAGGGACATAAGAGCTCCTCTTATTGAAAATATAATTAAGATATTTCAATATTTTAGCGTCCTACTCCGGGCTTTGTCAAGGGGTTACACGCTGTTCTTCCAAGATTGAATCCGCGGCAGAGACTACGTCTTCAACGCTTATCGCCTTCAGGCAAGCGAATCCTTTCCGGCAGTTATGTGCCAAACATTCAATACAGGCAGCTTTATGCAAAATCCTGTCGCGCGCGCCCACCGGCCCCCATCTTTTCGGGCTTAGCCCCGGCTGATTCCTGCCAAATATGGAAATCACGGGTATCCCTAGAGCGCAAGCTATATGCACCGGGCCGGAATCATTGGAAATAAAAAGTTGGCATCTTTTTAAGATGCTGGCCAACTGGGTTATGGAGGTTTTCCCGGCTAAATTTATGGCCGCAGAATGCATATGTTTAATCAGTTCATCCGCAAGTTTATAGTCTTTTGCGCTGGATATGACTAAAATCTTGAAACCGTATTTCTGCGCTAACCTATCGG
>JAQUOO010000129.1 GCA_028717055.1 Candidatus Omnitrophota bacterium
AAGTCAAGCCTTGTTTAAAACCTATATTTTATTATTTAGTTTTAAAAAGCGCAAATGCTTCTATGGTCAGTAGAATATTGCTTAGAAAAGGAATAGATGTGGATTCAAATCTGGTGCAGAAATGCTCTGCATTTTTAACGGAAGAAGAATATCCTGTTACTTGCCGGATAAGCAAGGCAACTCTTTTAATCCCTGTATATCCGCAGTTGAACAATCGTGAGATAATGTATATCTGTAAAATAATAAACCAGGTTTTTTAGCTAATGAAATTTACTCAGAAACTGAACATTATATTTTCCCTTGTAGCTAAAAGGATAATGAAAGTCAAGGCCCCGCTTTTGGTAAGCTGGTCTTTAACTAACAGATGCAACTACCGATGTCAGTATTGCGGTATTTGGAAGAAGAATTCAAAAGAGTTAAATACCAGTGAGGTATTTTTCGTGATAGATGAATTGTATCGATGTGGGAATAAGGCGATTGCATTTACGGGTGGCGAATCGTTAATGCGCGAGGATATTATAGATATAATAGACTATTGTTCTTACCGGGGTATATATACCAAACTGTCGACTAACGGTTCTTTGGTTAAGGATAAGATAAACGGGCTTAGCAAAATAGGTTTTGTGCGAATGAGTTTTGACGGACCGAAAGAGGTCCATGACGCTCAGCGGCAAAGCGGTTCTTATGATGAAGTCGTTGCTGCCGTGGATTTGTTGAGAAAAAACAATATTAAAGTAGGTTTAAATTGCGTTATTTCAAAATTGAATGTGGGTCATATCAACGATATTCTAAATGAAGCAAAGAAAATTGATTTAAGGATTTCTTTCCAGCCTCTGGAATACAGGAATAATAGGGAATTCTTATTTGAAAATATGCCTAGCAATGAAGAATATAAAAAAGTTTTTGAGATGCTTCTTGCTGAGAAAAGAAGAGGCAACAGGTATATAGCGAATTCGCCCATGGTATTAAATTATATGCTTAATGGTTTCCGGCAGGGCAGTATTAAATGCTGGGCGGGATTATTGATTTGGAGAATAACGCCAGAGGGAGAAATTATGGCCTGCGACAGATTAGAAGGATCAACTGAATCCTACTCATGCTTGGACGGAGAAATAGACAAGGCGCTTAACATGATGGGGCCTGTATATTGCTCAAAAATGTGTTTAAGGAATTATACTATTGAATTGAACTATCTTTTGTCATTTAAACCATCAACCATATTGAATTTAAGATATGATTTTTAGGTAGGTATGAAACGTAAAATATTTTTTATCATAATTAATATTTCTATTGTTTGTTTTTTATCGGTAATCTTAGAGATTTGCGCGCATTTAGTTCCTGCTAAAAAAGATCTTCTTGGAGATATAGTTAATGTTCTTGAAGAAGATTCTTTACTTTTCTGGAGGCAAAAGGCAAACTTACGGACAATGTTCCAGGATTTCCCAGTAGAAACAAATTCTCTTGGCTTGCGCGTAAATAGATCTGCATATCAACAGATGACGGGCCATACATTTAAGATTGTTTGTTTGGGGGCTTCGCCTACATTCGGTTGGGCTGTTAAATACGAAGATACCTATTCCTGCCAACTAGAGAAGATGCTTAATGATAAATACGGCAGGGAGAAAGCATATGAAGTGATTAACGCCGGGATTATAGGATATTCGTCTTATCAGGGGTTGCTTTTTCTAAAGAGGGATATATTAAAGCTGAAGCCGGACCTTATTACGGTCGCCTATGGCCTTAATGACGTGGATAGGCATCGTTTCTTCAGGAGTAATGGCAAGAGCGATAAAGAATTAAAACCAAAGAATTTATTGCTGGTTTCTTTGGAGAATTTACTCAACAGGAGCCTGTTTTTCAGATTATGCAAGAACTTTATTTTTAAAGTAGAAAGCGCTAGGACTGATTTTTCGGGTAACCGGGGGGATATTTATTTCGGGAAGTTAAGAGTTTCTGCTCAGGATTTCAGGAAAAATATCAATGAAATTATACACATCGCAAACCAAAATAGGATAAAAGTTATATTAGTGAAAATTCCTATAAATTCCGTTTCTTTCGAGAAAAAAATCTTGATTCAACAGGCTCAACATGACATTGCTCTTTCTAAGGGATTGGATTATTTGAAAGAAAAAAGAATAAATGATGCAATTATTCAATTTAAAGATGCTCTTGCATATGATTTTTCATCCAGTAAGGCTTTTTTTTATTTAGCTGTTTGTTATGAAATGAAAAAAGAACCTGTAATTGCTCAGCATTATTTTCAAGAAGCAAAAAAAATGCAAGCTGTTCAATTGAGGGCGGGCTTGGAGGTTTATAACGGTATAATCGAGGAGATAGCTAGGGTTAAGGGAATACCATTGGCAGATGCCGGACCGGATTTTATTAGAAATAGAGAAAGAAAAATATTTGCTACTCCTATCCATCCTAATAACGAGGGGCATAAAATCGTCGCAGCGGTAATTTATGATGCAATGCTGCGGTATAATCTTTAGAAGGAAGATATGGATTTGCGGACTAAAATCGGATTCGTAAAATCAATAATC
>JAQUOO010000130.1 GCA_028717055.1 Candidatus Omnitrophota bacterium
GTAATCATAAATACGCTCATCACCCTGCCTCTAAATTTATCTTCAACTTTTGTCTGGAGAAGCGTATTCACCAAGGCAATTGAAGTCACACTGGTCCCTCCTATAAAAAACATTGCCGCCAGCGACAGCCAATACATCTGGGATAAACCAAAAACGATCAAGGAAACAGAAAACAATAAGGTTGAGAAAGACAGGAATTTACCCTTATGCTTGAAATCTCCTAGCCGCGCTAAAATTAAAGCGCCGATTAAAGCGCCTACTCCCGCAATAGACATAAGCACCCCTAAGCCTTTAATTCCCACTTTTAAAATATCATTCGCAAATATAGGCATAAGTATGATATGGGCAACTCCAAAAAGACTGACTACCGCAACCATAGAAATTAATGTTAATATCAATTGACGGTTCTTAATAAACACGAGCCCTTCTTTCAAATCCTCCCACGCGCTCTTTGATTTCCTATAAGGTTCTTTCTTGTCAATCTTAATCACCCAAAGAGCTATGATTACCGCCAAAAAACTTATTGCGTTAATATAAAAACAACCGCTCATTCCTATTGTGGCAACCAAGATACCGGCAATGGCAGGCCCGATTATCCGCGAAGAATTGAAGGCTACGGAATTCAAGGCAATGGCGTTGAATAGGTGGGCTTTGCCGACTAATTCCACTACTACAGACTGACGGGCAGGCGCGTCAAACGCCATAACTATACCGTTAAGCAAAGCAACAATCATAATCTGAGCGGGAGTAATAAGCTTTGTCTGATTGAGAAAACCCAGAGCGAACGCCAATAACATAAAAATGCTCTGTGTCAGGATGAGGATATTTCTTTTGTCCAGACGGTCAGCCAGCACTCCTCCGAACAACGAAAGGAGAAATATGGGTATAGAACTTAAAAACCCGACTACGCCGAGGAGAAAAGCCGAATTGGTCAGCTGAAACACCAGCCAGCTCTGGGCTACCTGCTGGATCCAGGTTCCGATAAGAGAAATAAAGGCGCCAAACCAATAAATCCGGAAATTTCTAACCTTTAACGATGAAAACATATATTTAGGATTTGAGCACTGCCTCGCGCCGGCAGCGGGGACAAAGGATCTTTAAACGCGTGGAGCGGTTAATTACCGCAGATTTATCACCGGGGATTATCTTCTCTTTTAAGGCAAGGCCAACACTCCTTAAGTAAAATAACAGCAATGACGCGTTGGTAAAAGAAAACAACCCTATTTTCTTAACTACCCAGGCATATTGATCCTGGGGCGCAATCGGCTCGCCGCAGCACTCGCACATAACAAATTCCTTCTCAATCGTTTGTTTCAGGTCTTCTCTTTTTTCCGTAGTGGCAAAGTCAAACTCCTGCGAAAGCGTAATCCCTTTAGAGGTCAAACAGTTTGCTTCGCACTGCCCGCAAAAAATGCAAGTATCCCAGTGAACAGTCAATTTTCTCCTGGCAAGCGCCCCTTTTATTTCATCATTTACTTCTATTGCTTTAACGGGGCATACTTGAGCGCAGGCGCCGCAACCCGTGCAATCTTCCTCGTGGAAATAAGGCCTTCCGCGAAAACGCTCGAAAGGTTTATGCGGTTTGCGCGGATAATCATTTGTATAAGCGGGGCTAAACAACGCCCTAACCGCTTCCTTAAATTCTCTTAGTTTTGGCCTGCGCATTTTTATTTCCACCTATAATTCCGTTTAATATATTATAAACATCGAATTTATCGTTTTTCAAAAACCGGTAAATATTAGCTAGCAGGGGAAGGTTTTCGATTGTTTTATAGAACTCCGTCGCCGGAAAACCGGGAGTATCGTAACCCAGTTCGCCGCCGGTAAAGAAACTATCCTCCCGGACTTTTTTCCCGGAGCTTGTCGCTCTCCATAAAACAAATCCTAACAACAAAGCCGTCCCCAGAAATAAAGAAACAAATATACTGTTCCAGGAGCCGCCATAAATTAAAACAAATGAAAAAGACGGAACAAGAGAACCTTTGATAAAAGCGTTTGAGAATATCCCCAGCAAAACGCAAAGTCCGGATAGAACCAATAAAGGCGTAAGCATCTTCCAGGAAGTCTCAGTCACATCTGTCTTGCCGGCATTATTATTCTGTCCTAAAAAGATGGCGTGGATGAATTTAATGAAACTTGCCAGAGTGAGGGCGCTGCCGAACATTGCCGAAATCAACGCAAAGGCGTAAATAAAACGCAAGAATGCCCCCGAAGATGAGGCTAACCCTAAAAATGCGCCTTGATAAATCATCCATTTGGAAGCAAAACCATTAAAAGGAGGAACCCCTGAAATAGACAGGCTCAAAACCAACCCGCAGATAAAAGTGAGCGGCATATAGGCGGCCAAACCTCCCAATTTATCAAGATCAAACGTCCCTTTCTTCTTCTCTACCGCGCCCCCCACCAGAAACAGCCCGTTCTTATATATCGCGTTATTGAACATGTGGAATATCGCTCCGATTATCCCCAGTGGATTCCCCGTGCCTAATCCTAACACCATATATCCTGCCTGGCTTATGGCATGATAAGCAAGAAGTTTTCT
>JAQUOO010000131.1 GCA_028717055.1 Candidatus Omnitrophota bacterium
CCAAAGTAAATTTAGCCAAAATTATAATCTCTCAATACCATTCAAAAGAAGCCGCAGAAAAAGAAGCGTTGGAATTCCAGCGGGTTTTTTCCCAAAAAGAGATCCCTCAGGATATGCCCGAATTTAGATCCGATTCCCAAAAAAGAATAGTTACCATACTTACCGAAAGCAAATTAGCCGCAAGCGGGAATGAAGCCCGTAGGCTGATTAAGCAAGGCGCAATAACTTTTGACAATCAAAAGATAGAGAAGGAAGATTTTGTTCCTAAGGCGGGCGGCATCCTTAAGGCCGGTTCACGCCGGTTCCTGAAAATTGTGCTATAATTTTCAATTATGCTCTGCACCCTAATCGGCCTAAGCGCCGCTACCTTAACAATGTTTTCTTTCGTCCCGCAGATAATCAGGTCGTTGCGGACCAAGTCTGTTAAAGACGTCAGCCCCGTTACTTTATTTCAATTCTTCGCGGGAGTCTTCCTTTGGATAATTTATGGGATTCTCCGCCGGGACCCGGTAATAATCATCGCAAATGCAGTAACCATAATAACTTTATCTGTGCTTATATTCTTATATTTTAAATTCGACAAGGGGGTTAAATGAAAGGAATAATCCTGGCTGGCGGAAAAGCTACGCGGCTTTATCCTGTCACTAAAGGCGTTTGCAAGCAGATGCTTCCTGTTTACGACAAGCCGATGATTTATTATCCGCTTTCGGTCCTGCTGCTGGCCGGAATAAAAGATATCCTGATTATTTCCACTCCCAAAGATTTACCCCGTTTTAAGGACCTGTTGGGTGACGGCGCAAGCCTGGGGATTAAGCTTTCGTATTTGCAGCAGGAGACTCCCCGGGGCATTGCCCAGAGTTTCATCATCGCCGAGAAATTCATCGGAGATTCCAGCGTCTGTCTTATCCTCGGAGATAATATTTTCTACGGATACAATTTAGGCGAGCTTTTGCAGGAGGCAGCCAAAATCAAAGAAGGCGCGCTGGTATTCGGCTATTATGTTAAGGACCCCGCCCGTTACGGAGTAATTGAATTCAATAAAAATTGCAAGGTGTCGGCTATCAGGGAAAAGCCGAAAAATCCCCAAACCAACTGGGTTGTTTCCGGCCTGTATTTTTATGATAACAAGGTAATTGATATCGCCAAAAAAATCAAGCCTTCCAGCCGCGGAGAATTGGAGATTACCGCGGTCAATAATGAATACATAAAAAAAGGAAGGCTGGAGGTTAAATTTCTCGGCCGCGGTTACGCTTGGCTGGATACCGGAACTTACGAATCATTAATCGACGCCTCGATATTCATTAAAACAATCGAAGAGAGGCAGGGCCTGAAAATCGGCTGTATCGAAGAGGTTAGCTATCGAATGGGTTATATCGACAATAAACGCCTGCTAAAGCTAGCCGCGCAGATACCTACCAGTTACGGAGATTACCTGAAGGATTTACTGAAAAATGAATAAAAAAATCCTCATTTTGGGCAAAGGCTTCATCGGTGAGAAGCTGCAAAAGGCTTTTGACTGCGCTATTTGCTCAAGTTTCATCCGGAATTTTAAGGACGCCGAAAAAATAATCAAAAAGTATAATCCTAAAATCATCATTAATTGCATAGGCTCTACCGGAAAGAACAACGTGGATGATTGCGAGCTGGATAAAGACGCTACGCTGCTTGCTAATAGTTTTGTCCCGTTTATTTTGGCCGAAGCCGCCCTGCGCAACAACATAAAACTGGTGCATATCAGCAGCGGATGTATTTTCAAATTCAACTATTCTTTGGATAAACCGCTAACCGAAGATAAAACCCCGGATTTTTTCGGCCTGTTCTATAGCCGCTCCAAGATTTATTCCGAGCTAGCCTTAGCCGAACTTAGCCGGAAATATAATATTCTAATTTGCCGCATCCGGATTCCGCTGTTAAACCAGCCGCATCCAAAAAATGTTTTAGATAAATTGATTAAATATCGAAAAGTTATAACCTTGAGGAATTCGGTAACCTACATTCCTGATTTCATCCGGGCGCTGGAACATTTGCTTAAAATTGACGCCAGGGGAATTTATAACTTGGTAAACAAAGGCGGGTTGAGTTATCCTGAGCTTATGGAGGTTTACAGGAAATACGCGCCGGATTTTAAGTATGAAACAATTGATTTTCGTAAATTGAGGTTGGTGCGCACGAATTTACTCCTGTCTACGCGTAAACTCGAAAAAACAGGTTTTAAGGTGAGGCCGATTGATTCGGTTCTGGAAGAATGCGTAAAAGAATACCTAAAATATTAATTACCGGCGGCGCCGGGTTTATCGGCAGCGCTTTTGCCAGGCTTATTCTTGCTTCTTCTAAACGTCCTAGGGTCGTTATCGTTGATAAGCTCACCTATGCCGGGGATTTAAAGCGCCTTGACGCAACCAAAGGGGAATTTAAATTTTACAAATCCGATATCTGCGATAAAAAACGCATTAAAGAAATATTCAAGCGGGAAAAACCGGGTATCGTAGCGCACTTTGCCGCAGAGAGCCACGTAGACCGCAGTATTAATGATG